>JAUVZS010000086.1:0-5995 GCA_030602435.1 Clostridia bacterium | reverse complement strand
CTCAAACTCCTTCATGAATTCGGTAGCCAAAGTCCGGGATTTTATAACCACTACATTATTGTTCTCCTTGAAGGACCCTTTTGAAGTAGGATTAAAAGAACCTGTCCAGACTATTTCCTCATCAATGAGGCAAAATTTATGGTGCATAAGACTCTCTGGATCTTTATCTTTTTTAATGAGGTGAAACTCATTCAGATAGCGAAATTGAGATCCTTTACCCCGGGAAGTCAGATCATCAGTAAATACCCTCACCTTCACTCCTCTTTTATGAGCTTCAATGAGAGCACGAGATACTTCCTTTAGCTCTATCTTGTAAAAAGCAGCATAGACACTTTCTTTAGCTTCTTGAATTAGGTAGACAAGATGAGGATAAAGAGAATCTTGGGGAGAAAAGTAGGCAAGATAAGGTTCTTTTGGGGAAAAAACAACGGGTTGGAGGTTCTCACCACAACCACATAGAAAGAAAAGAGAAAAAAGAAAAAGAATTAGAAGGAAGAGCCTCCTCCAACCACGGCTCTGTATCCTGCGATAGTCCATTTATAGTATCACCAAATTATCGCGATGGACAACTTCGTCATGATACTTATATCCTAACTGTGATTCAATGCAAGAGCTTTTCATTCCTTTTATCTTTTTTATATCTTGAGAGGAATAATAGGCTATGCCTCGAGCGAATTCTTTTCTTTCTTTGTCTAATAAACTTATCGAGTCTCCAGCTTCAAACTCACCTTTCACCTCAACTATACCAGCAGGAAGAAGGCTTCCTCCTTCTTTGACTAATGCCCTCTTTGCACCCTCATCCACTATAATCGCACCCTCAAGAAAGTGCCCGTAGGCAATCCACTTTTCACGAGAAGCTAGACTACCCTTCTGAGGCAGGAACAATGTTCCCACCTCCTTTCCCGCAAAAACCTCTTTGAGAAAACTTTTCTTTCTTCCGCCTACAACTACTGGAATACCGGAACGAGTAGCTATTTTAGCTGCCTTGATCTTAGTCTGCATCCCCCCTACCCTTCCCTCTACTGATGTACTAGAGGCTATCTCTTCTATATCTTTGTCTATCTCTTTTACTTGTTTAATTAATCGCGCCTCTGGATTTTTCCTCGGATCAGAAGTATATAAACCTTTTATGTCTGAGAAGATTATTAAAAGATCTGCATTCACTAACCCAGCCACTAAAGCGGAAAGGGTATCATTATCACCAAACTTAATCTCTTCCACAGCTACAGTATCATTTTCATTGACAATGGGAATAGTCTTAAGCCTAAGAAGAGTAAAGAAAGTATTACGAGCGTTTAAATAGGAAGAACGATGGGAAAGATCAACTCCACTTAAAAGCACTTGGCCAACAGAAAGATTATATTTTTGAAAAAGTTGATAGTACATATTCATCAAACGAGTTTGTCCTATGCTGGCAAGAGCCTGCTTGGAAGAAATGGTATTGTATTTCCTCCCCATTTCTATTTCCAATTCCTTTTTCCCCATGCCAATAGCCCCCGAACTAACTAGAATAACCTCTTTGCCTTTCCTAATCAAGGTAGCAACATCTTCAACTAATCCTTCCATGAAACAAAGGTCAGGACCACCTTCTTCGGTTAGTAGAAGACTACTACCTACTTTAATAGTTACTCTTTTCGCAGAGGTAATAATAGCATCTCTATTCATTTTTCGGAATCAAGTCCTGCGCAGGCGATAACGTCCTTTTCGAGCCACAGTCAATGAACCGATTAGCTCTTTCTCAGGAATACGTTTAACAAGGTCTTTGACGATGTCGATAATCTCATTGGTAGGTAATAGATGAACGCGTAAGACAATGATGCCTGCACGAGGCGGAGGAGGATAAAGCAAAATGTTGCTAAAGTCTAAATCTCGAGTAATGAGAATTCTATTCCGCTCTTTGATTAAGTTATAGATAGTTATATCGGGAGTGGCTGGGGGTTTAATGTCACGGATATCAATAGCATCATGGTCTAATGAAATAAGAACTTTAGCTACAGAACGTGGTACATCAGCATCGACTAAAAACTTCATCGCTGTAATTCCACTGTTGAAATTATTTCGCATTCATTAGCTAAAGACGCTGCATAATAAAGACAAGCACGTATATCATCATCGGTTAACGGCCCATACTCTTTTTTAATGTCTTCTGGTTTCATGTTTAGAGCAAGAGCTTCGATAATAACGTAAACAGGGATACGAGTTCCCTTGATGCACGGTTTACCACCTTGAACAGTTAGGTCTACCGCAATTCGCTGAAGTAGTTTATTTTCTTCCATTGGATTCACCTCCGGTATCAAGTTTACTCCATCTTAACGAGGGAGTCAATTTTATATTTAGAACAAAACAGAGGCAAGATACGAATTTATGCGCTCGGGTCGGCTTCAAATCCCCCCTTATGTTCTTCTATGCTTTTTTCTCACGACATACTATATACGAAATACGATATACGAGAATGGTGCCGGGAGGGGGATTTGAACCCCCATGGACTAATGTCCACATGGCCCTCAACCATGCGCGTCTACCACTTCCGCCATCCCGGCTTAATTAGTATTTAGTCGCTAGTCGTTAGTATTTAGTAAAAAGACTTTCGAAGGAAAAGATACTATACATTGTTTACTATTTATGTACTTACTCAATATCCTGTGGATTTTGCAGATTCAACAAATTGTCATTGCGAACGAAGTGAAGCAATCTCCTTCGCTTCTTTTCTTGCTATTCACGATTCACCATTCATTAAATACCATTACTAGCGACTAATTTAGTTACTTTTCCTTTATTTCTTTTTTCTTTTTTCTTTTCTCTTTTCTCTCTTTTCTTTTCTCTCTTTTCTTTTCTCTCTTTTCCAGTATTGCTGCTATCCCCAAAGCAATGGCAAACAATAAACAAACCTGCGAAAATCCCAGATAAGCATTGGGCTGGATCTCAAAAAAAATAGACCCCTGCGACCCCTTTGCTACCCGCAATATTACGCCAGTTACTAAACTCAGTCCCCCTACTATTCCAAAAAAATAAGCCATTATTCGCAGCACCAAAGCCCACATTTTTTCTCCCTCCTTTCCTGCTTAAAGCATAACACGATTTCCAAAAAATGTAAACCACTCTCCTTTTGACAGACGTTCGATGTCTTTCTCCTCCCCAATCACCAGTAGTATATCTCCTTTTCCAATAACATCATTGGGGTGAGGAAGATAGTTTACTTTCTCTACCCGCTCCTCTTTCTGCCAAACTTTGTGCAACCGTGCCGCCACCGTTAAATGAGGGGTAAGTCCCCTGGATAATCCTACCGTTCCAAAAGCAGAGAGGTCCTCAAACAAAATATCCATAAAAGAAGCATGTTCAGTAAGAGTAAGAAATAAAGTAGCAAAGGTACTTGTTTTAACACCTCCTCCTGTAGAACCAGGAGAAGCTCCTATGAACATAAAAACAACAAGAAGGAAAGCAGAAAAAATCTATTCGATTGCCTTTTAAAAAAATTTTCCTCTCCCGAGATAGGGCCAACTTAAGAAAAAATTCGGCCACAAATATTCCTGTTATAAATATATACAGCTGATAGAGCAGGGCCTTAGTCTCATCTGATAAATAAAACCCATACTTCAAGATAAGCCTCGGGGGAGAGGGAACTATACGCTAAACGCTACCCGCTATACGCTAGTTTTTACCCCTGTCGCCACCCTCTTTCTAGACCTAACTCGCTAGCAATATGAAGAGCCTCCTCGTACTCTTCCCGGGTGACCTTTCTATTTAATTCTCTAAATTCTTGCGCTTTATAAGCAGGAAAATATTGGCTCATAATGCTAAGATAGGCACGAGGAGAAATCTCCTCTCTTAAAAAGCTAAACACCTTTCTTGTTCCCGCTCCTCTATTGGGTAAAATCAAGTGTCTCACCAAAAGACCTCTTTGAGCAATTCCTTTCCCATTTAACTCAAGATCTCCCACCTGTCGATACATTTCCTTAATTGCTTTTTTTGCTACCTCAAAATAATCAGGAGCAGAAGAGAATTTCTTGCTCTTTTCTTCCTCTCCATATTTCATATCTGGCATATAAATATCTACTATACCCTCCAGAAGCCTCAAAGTTTCCACCCTCTCATAACCACCACAGTTATAGACTAAGGGTATATTTAAACCTTTTTTGATAGCCAGAAAAAGGCCAGAGAGAACTTGAGGTGTAAAATGGGTAGGAGTAACTAAGTTTATGTTATGACATCCTCTTTTTTGCAAGCTAAGCATCATTTGAGAAAGCTGTGAAGGAGAAATTTGATTTCCATTTCCCAGATGAGAAATGGGGTAATTCTGACAAAATAGACACCTCAAATTACAATGGGTAAAAAAGATAGTTCCAGAACCTCGATAACCAGATATGGGTGGCTCTTCCCCAAAGTGAGAATGAAAACTAGAAACCATAGGTTCTCTACCTGCCCTGCAGAATCCCTTCTCTCCTTTTATTCGATTTACACCACATTTACGTGGACAGATATTACATCTGCCGAGCAGCTTATAGGCCTCTTCTACCCGCTTTTCTAGCTCTCCCTCTTCGTATAATTTTAGATAGCTGGGATAACTCAAATTCGTATCTCGTTGTTCGTATCTCGTATATCGTGAAGAAAAAACCTCCTCTCTTGATAGTTCATAGTTTATGGTTCATATTTACTGTCATCGCGAGGAGCGAGATTCCTCGCTTCGCTCGGAACAGGCTCCGCAATCCCATTGTACCATATTTTCAATAAAATAGTCTAATGGAGGAACGAAGTGACGAAGCACTCTTCCACGCTTGGCTACACCTCTTGTCTGCGTCCCTGCCTGTGCCGAGTACGGCAGATAGACGTGCCTCCTCGCAATACGAGATACGAGATACGATATACGAATTATAGCACCTCACCGTTGTTTGACAAGAGGGGCCTTTTTGCCCACCCTTCTCCCCTTTTTCTTCTGAGGCATTTCTTGACAAAAGAATTCAAAAAATGTATGTTTGATAGTAACATATGTCACGAGATGTATGTTACTATAGATAATAACATCGAGTTAGGTTTTAGATCTTTGAAAATAGATTAAGAGGGGAGTAATTACCATGATTAATCTAATGTTGATATATGTGCTAGTAGGTGTAATAGGAGGATGGGTAATAACCACTCTTATTACCAGGCTGAGAACGAGGTCCCTATTAAATAAGGCTCGAGATAAATTATCTCAAGTGGAAGGGGAGATCAGAAACAGAAAAAGAGAGATTGAACTAGAGAAAAAAGAGGAACTTCACCGAGTAAGAGCAGTTTTTGAACAAGAAACTAAGGAAAAGACTGATGAACTCCATAAACTATCAAGAAGGTTAATAGAGAGAGAGGAGGTTCTGGATCATCGTTTACAAGAATTAGAAAAGAAAAAGAAAAGTATTTTTTTTGAAGAAGAAGAGTTAAAAAAAGATAAAGAAAAGACAAAAGAGCTGGAGATTAAATGGAGGGAAGAACTAGAAAGAGCCTCTGGTCTTTCTGCTGAGGAAGCAAAAAAAACTCTACTGGAAACTATAAAAAAGGAAGTGAAAAATGAGGCTGCTCAGATTATTCAACAAGTAGAAAAAGAAGCTAGAGAGACAGCTAACAAAAAAGCAAGAAAAATCCTGGCTACAGCCATTCAGCGCTGTGCTGTGGATGAGGCAAGTAACTCAGTTATCTCCACTCTTTCCTTGCCCAATGATGAGATGAAAGGAAGGGTCATAGGAAGAGAGGGAAGAAACATAAGAGCCTTCGAAGCTCTCACAGGAGTAGATCTAATCGTGGATGACACTCCAGAGACAGTAGTAATCTCCTGTTTTGATCCTTTAAGGAGAAAGATTGCGGAAGTCAGTTTAGAACGACTTGTTGCCGATACTCGAATACACCCAGCTAGAATTGAAGAAATAGTGGAAAGAACCAAAAAGGATATAGAGGAGATGATGAAGGAGGAGGGTCAGCAGATAGCCTTTGATATGGGAATCTCTGATTTACCCTCTGAGTTGATCAA
>JAUVZS010000065.1:0-6826 GCA_030602435.1 Clostridia bacterium | reverse complement strand
ATCTATCCTGTTCATCTTAATCCCCATGTTCAGGAACCGGTAAAGAGAATACTTAAGGATAATCAAAGAATCCATCTCACAAATCCGTTAGATTACCAGTCTTTCGTCTGGTTAATGGAAAAATCTTACTTCATTTTAACTGACTCTGGAGGAATCCAGGAAGAAGCTCCCTCATTAGGCAAGCCCGTGTTAGTTCTTCGCCAGGTAACCGAACGTCCCGAGGCAGTGGAAGCAGGAACGGTAAGAGTGGTAGGATTAGATAAGGACAAAATTGTTCGGGAAGCACAAAGATTATTAGACGACGAATTTCTTTATGAGAAAATGTCTAAGGCAGCAAATCCCTATGGGGATGGAAAAGCTAGCAAAAGGATTGTGGAGGCATTGAGGAGAGTTCAGTAAATATGAAGAAAGTCTGCGTCATCGGTCTTGGCTATATAGGCTTACCCACGGCTTGCATCCTATCAAGCAAAGGATTCAAAGTAGTAGGTGTGGATATAAACCAAAAACTGGTGGAAGAGCTAAGTGAAGGCAGTATAGACCCTCTCGAGCCGGGATTGGCTGGTTTAGCAAATTCAGCAATAAAATCAGGTAATTTTATTCCCAAAATCAGTCCAGAAGAGGCGGACGGATTTATGATCTGTGTTCCTACTCCTCTCACCGACAATCACAAGGCAGATCTCACCTGCCTCAAGAATGCGGCAGAGAGCATCCTACCTTATTTAAGGAAACACAACATAGTTATTCTTGAATCCACCGTTCCACCTGGAACTACTGAAGGAATTCTTAAATCCACCTTAGAGAAAAGTGGACTAAAAATAGGGAATGGGCTATATTTAGCCTACTGTCCGGAGAGGGTTCTTCCAGGAAATATTCTGAAAGAGTTAATAGAGAATGATCGCATAATTGGAGGAATTAATCCAGAATCTGCTGAATTAGCGAAAGAAATTTACCAGAGTTTTGTAAAAGGAAAAATCTATCTCAGCGATGCCACCACCGCTGAAATGGTAAAATTAGTGGAAAATAGCTTTCGAGATGTAAATATTGCCTTTGCGAATGAGCTTTCTAGAATTTGTGATAAACTTAATCTTAATGTCTGGAAAGTCATCGAACTGGCTAACAAGCACCCTCGAGTGAATATTTTAAAGTCAGGCCCGGGAGTGGGAGGTCACTGCATTGCTGTAGATCCCTTCTTTATCGTAGAAAAAGCGCCAGAGGAGGCAAAGTTAATAAAAACTGCCCGCTGTGTCAACGACTCGATGCCCGATTATATAGTTAGAAAAGTAGAAAAGGCTGTAAGAAAGGCAAAGATAAAGAATCCCGTTATCGCCTGTCTTGGCATAACCTATAAGGCAGGAACAGGTGACCTTCGAGGAAGTCCCGCTTTAAAAATAGTAAGAAGGTTAAAAGAAAAAGGCTATACTGTCCGAGCCTGTGATCCTTATATTAAACACTTTACCGAGTTTCCTCTTTTTTCTTTGGAAAAAACAGTAGATGGTGCAGATTGTCTGGTTTTACTTGTAGACCACAAAGAGTTCAAGGAGATCAAACTCCAGACTCTTCTAAAAAAGATGCGAGGGAGCCTCATCGTTGATACTAAGGGAGTATGGCTATCCAATGAATAAACTAATCATCAAAGTTTTGAAGATAAAAGATACCTGTCCAGTTTATAAAGTCGGTGACAGGATAGTCATCGATGAGGGGTATGAACTTAATCTCAAAGAAACAGACAGGGTTTGTATGCACTCTTTAGCCTCAATAATGCCCTATTATGTAGCCTTATCTAAAGGAGTAGACCCTAAAACTGTAGGATTAGCTAAAGAAGGAAATAAAGCTTATCTTCAATGTTTAGACCCTTGTGAACTTACCGGAGGCGGCACGGTAGTTTTTGAGCTTGAACTAAAGAAATAGTATAAGTGAAACTTAGAGCTCTGACTCCAAGATATATTCCTAATATCTACATGCTACTAACTATACGCTAGGAGTGTTATGAAACAAGTATTACTCAAAAAAGGCGAGGTAATAGTGGAAGAGATACCTGTACCTATTATTAGGGATAACAATGTATTAGTTCAGGTCGCCTATTCTTGCATAAGTACAGGTACAGAAATATCCGGAGTTACCTCCTCTGGAGAATCCCTCTTACAAAGAGCACTTAGAGAACCTGATAAGGTAAAAAAAGTCTTAAATCTAGCTAAAACTCAGGGCGTTTCAAATACCATTGCCAAAGTAAGAAGTAAATTAGAGTCTACAAGACCCGTCGGCTATAGCTGCGCAGGGGTAGTCATCGATATAGGCAAAAATATTAAGGATATAAAAGTTGGCGATAGGGTCGCTTGTGCTGGCGCAGGATATGCAAATCATGCTGAGATTGTTTGCGTTCCTCAAAACTTAGTGGTAAAAATACCGGAAAATTTAGGTTTTGCCCAAGCATCTTCTGCAAGTTTGGGGTTAATTGGTATGCAGGGTGTAAGGAGAGCAGCCCCAAAGTTCGGAGACGTCATAGCTGCCATAATAAAAACAAAGTTGTCGCCTTTTTACAATTCTTGGGGCTAATTATGAGAATTACTCTCGTTAGGCCATATTATGGTCACAATCCTTATGAACCACCTTTGGGCATTGCCATATTGGCTGGCTATTTAGAAGAAAAGGGTTATTCTGTGAGCATCATTGATTTCGAAACGACCTGGGTTAAGTCAAAAGACGAAATCAAGGAACATATAAAGGAAGAAGATCCAGACGTGGTAGGAGTTTCATTTTTTACGTATGATAGATTTGGAGCTGTAAAGGTAGCAAATGCTGCAAAAGAGTTAGGAAAAGTGGTAATTGGTGGAGGATTACACATGACTTTCGATCCTATAAATACGCTCCACTCAGTACCTAGTATAAACATAGGTGTATTAGGGGAAGGCGAAGAAATACTCTTTGAATTGATGAAATTACTTGAGAACGATGGATCACTTCAGGATATCCAAGGGATTGCCTGGAGAAGGAACCGAAAGGTAATGATTAATCAGCTGAGACCATTAATCAGTGATTTAGACTCTCTTCCTATGCCTGCCTACCATCTTCTTCCGATGGATAAATATCCTTATCATCAGGTATTAGGCTCAAGAGGTTGTCCTTACAAGTGCATCTTTTGTGCAAGTCCAGAGTTTTGGAGAAGAAAAGTTAGATTCAGATCTTACAAGCTAGTTGTAGACGAGATAGAATATCTTATCAAAAACTATGGCCTAAAAGAATTTGATTTTAAGGATGACGTTCTGTTTCTTAACAGAGAATGGACTAGAAATCTCTGTAATGAGTTGTTGGAAAGAAACATAGACATAAGATGGAATTGCTTAGGGAGAGTCGATATAATTGATGAGTCTCTTTTCGAATTGATGAGAAAGGCAGGATGCAATACTATAAGATTTGGTATTGAATCAGGCAATGAACGCATCCTGAGAGTGATCAATAAGAATATAACTAAACAGCAAGTTAAGTACGCTGTTAAGGTGGCAAAAGAAGTACCATTTGAAGTAGGGACTCTGTTTATGCTGGGACATCCTTCTGAAACTGTGGAGGAAATGGAGGAAACCTGTCAATTTGCGATCGAACTTAATGCAGAGCATTACAACTTTAAACCTACTGACATTTATCCTGGCACTCAACTTTTTCATATAGCAGTCAAAGAAGGCTTACTCCCTAAAGAGTATAACTGGTTTGAAAGAGGGAGATATAAAGCCGGTTTTTTAAACTACGATGATATCCCTAGTTATGAATCCTCACAATTTTCAAGAGGACTGCTAGAAGATACAGCAAAGAGATTCTATCTTAGAACTTTTTTTGCCCGTACATTTACTTTAAAATCACTTTCAGATTTTACCTTATCTCGCTTTCGGACAGAGATTGGCTTTGTCCCCAAGTCAAGTAAAGACTTTCGAATCTTCATAAGTGAGGTGATCAGAGAACTCAGAATTGAGCGCACTTTAAAACAAAGACTTTTAGGTATAGTAATTGTGACTATTTGCATTCTCCGAAAAGGCGGGAAAGCTTTCTATCATAGGTTTAAAAAATTACTTCAGCTTGGCATTAGACGAATTCCTTTAGTGAGGACGTTAATCAGGCACTGATGATTTACAAACCTTATATATTCAGTTTGAAAACAAAGGCTATGAAATCGGAAGTGGTTGGAGGGAGTATTTTGAAGAACTGTAGGAGCTTGCTCAGTCAATAAAGAACGGCAGTGGCTATCCCAAATCACTGTGGCAATGAATTCAGGCAACAAAAATAAGCTTTGAAGTAGAAGAAAAAATCCCCCAAAAATGTTAACTCTTATAAGTATTTACACAATAATACAAGTCCTAAAAAGAAATACTCTAAGAGCATGATTAAAAATCTTTTTGAAGATATGGGAAAATATCTGCCAGCACAGGTCATTCCTGCGATTATGGGGCTTATTGCTATTCCTATCATTACTCGCCTATTCCCCCCTGAAGATTATGGGAATTACGTTTTAGTCTTAGCTACAGTCTCTGTCTTCTCCATTATCGTTGGTTGGTTATCTATGTCAATCATAAGATTTTATCCTGCCTACAAGCGAGATTCAAGACTTGATGAATTTTATGGCACTACAATAAAGTTAACGGGCATCTCGATAATAGTTTTATCTCTTATTTTCATGATTATCCTTTTTCTTAGTAAAAATCATATTTCAGCGAACTTATATTATCTGATGCGCATTGGATTATTTGTTTTTATTTCAACAAGTTGTTTTAATATCCTACAGGGATTTTTGAGGGCCAAGCGTAGGGCAGGATGGTATACGCGTTTTTCTATATGGATAAGTGTGACAACCCTTGTGTTTGGGATAGCATTGATAATGATATTCCACTACGGTGTTGAAGGATTGCTCTGGGGTTCCATTTTAAGCATGGTGATAGTTCTACCTTTGCTGTGGAGAATTGCAGTAGAAAAATCACCAACAACAAAAGACATTTCAATTCCACTAGCTTCAAAAATGGCAAAATATGGCTTCCCTTTAGTAGTAGGCAACCTTGCTGCCTGGATATTGAGCCTTTCCGATCGATATATTGTGGAGTTTTTTCAGGGTAGTCAAGAAGTAGGTATATATTCGGTTAGTTACAATATTTCTGCTCATAGCATCGGTCTTATTGCTTCCTTATTTCTCCTAGCATCGTGGCCGATTGAAATAAGTATATGGGAAAATAAAGGGGAGAAAGCTGCTCAAGAATTTTTGAGTAACCTTAGTCGATATTACTTGATTATTTGTTTTCCTTTGACGGTGGGGCTAAGCGTTTTAGCTAAGCCGGTTATAGATGTTCTCGCTACACAAAAATATTACGAGGGTTACAAAATTGTCCCACTAGTTGTTACAGGCGCCTTTTTTCTTGGTCTCCAGCGGAGATTTCAATCGGGAATAGCCTATCATAAAAAAACCTATTACATTATGTTCTGTACTGTTATTTCTGGTTTGCTTAATTTAGGGCTTAATCTTATCTTGGTACCCAAGTATGGTTACATGGCAGCGGCAGTAACTACTCTTATATCTTATGTTTTCTTGCTTTTATTAATGGTTATTGTTTCACGGCGATTCTTCATCTGGGAATTTCCCTTTAAGTCTTTAGGAAAGGTAGCCTGTGCCTCAACGACAATGGGGACAGTAGTATATTGTGTAGGCAACAGTTTGACTTCGTCAACCTTAGCAAACTTAATTTTGGGAGTCTGCATAGGGATATTGATATATTTGGGGATGCTTTTTCTATTGCGAGAATTTAAGCCGAGTGAGCTTCGAGCATTGTTAGATCTAAAAGTAAAAATCTGAGGGTGATGTTAAGCAACAAAAAAAGAGGAATATAAGACAATGGATATAAGGATGAAAGAGCTAAAGGAATCTGTGAAAGAAGCTTATACTGAATTTGCTAAAAATTGCCAAAATTGGCCTAATAAATATAACATAGGCCGACAAATTGCAAAAATGCTCTCTGATTATACTCTTCTCTCAAAAGTGGAATTAATAAACAAAAAGATTTTAAACATTGGCTGTTCAGAACCGGTTGACGAAGTATATTGGGTTAATTTAGTGAAAGAATGGCATGCTATAGATATCAATGAGGCAATAGTTCAAACAGCAAGAAAATCAGCTGCTGAAGTGCTATCCCACCGCTCTTACTCCAAGCTGAAATTCATCGTGGCCGATGTCACTAAGCTCAGTTTAGAGAATGAATATTACGATGTGGTAGTTTCTTTCTCTACTATAGATCATATTCCAGGTAAAGAAAATAGAATAAGAGCAATCAGCGAAATGTGTCGTGTACTTAAGAAGCGGGGGTATATCGTTATTACCGTACCTAATAGGTGGGATATAAGGTATTCTTATTACTCCAACAAACTCCAAAGAGAAGGGAAGGCTATCTTTGGCTACGAATACCAGTTTTCACCTTTGGAACTAAAGAAAATGCTTACATCTAACGGTTTGAGAATAGTTGATTGTGCATCAACCGCCTTTAACCCCTATTCTTATTTTGACAGACTACTCCGGAAGTTAAGGGTCCCTAAAGTTTATTTTGGCACTCGATTTGGCTATCTTGGTCAGAAGATTTAAAAACAGAAAGAGCAGCTGAGGTTTTGAGTAAGAGAGAACTCGTTCATCAATAGTAAGAGCCAGAAAATAAAGCACTCTTGAATACAAGATATATAAATGAGTAGTAAATTTAAATATTACCTTCTTAAGACAAAAACCTTACCCCCAGAGATTATAATTAAAAAGTCTTTTCGTAAGGTTAAAAACAAAGGGTTAAGTATTATCGACAAAATCTCTGCTAAT
>JAUVZS010000104.1:0-5456 GCA_030602435.1 Clostridia bacterium | reverse complement strand
GGATCTTCTTTGTATTCAGCATTTCTAATAGTCAGCTGACCTTTTTTGGTAAAAACTGTACCATTCCTGGCAATACGAGTGGGAAGAGCGCAATCAAACATATCTATACCCAGCGAAATATCCTCCAAAAGTTCTTCTGGCGTTCCTATACCCATCAAATAGCGAGGCTGAGAGAAGGGGAGAGATTTCGTCGTAAATTTAATTACCTCCTTCCTTAATGAAAATGGCTCTCCCACACTTAAACCCCCCAGAGCATAGCCATCAAAATCTAGCTTAACCAATTCCTCAGCACATCTCTTCCTTAAATCCTTAAAAACGCCCCCTTGTACTATACCAAACAGTCCCTTATTTTTATCTTCTGGCCAGGCAAGCTTTGTTCTTCTAGCCCAATTCAAAGTTCTTTCCAGAGCTTTTTCCGCTTGCAAATGAGTAACAGGATAAGGACTACACTCATCAAGAACCATTATTATATCTGCTCCCAAAGCCAGTTGAATCTTGAGAACCTCCTCCGGAGTTAAAAAATGCTCAGAGCCATCAAGGTGCGATTTAAATTTTACTCCCTCTTCATTAGACTTCTGCAAAGGAGATATACTGAAAATCTGATATCCCCCGCTGTCGGTAATTACAGCCCCTTTCCAATTCATAAATGAATGCAGCCCTCCCAGCTTCTCAATAATTTGATAACCGGGACGAAGATAGAGATGATAGGCATTACAGAGAATAACCTTCATTCCCATCTCCTTTAATTCCTCAGGAGAGATAGCTTTGACACTCCCTTGAGTGCCTACAGGCATAAAGACAGGAGTATCAAAAGTACCATGAGAAGTAAAGACCCTTCCCCATCGGGCACCAGTTGAGGCATCTTCATGTAGTAAAGTAAACTGCAATTCTCACCTATAGCGTTTAGCGGATAGCGTATAGCGTTTAGTTCTTACTATACACTAAACAATAGCAGGGATGAAGAGGAAGTCAAATTAAATCTTAATTTAAATTACGAGCATGGCATCTCCAAAGGATAAGAAGTGATAATTTTCTTTTACTGCTTCTCTATAGGCAGCCAGTAATTTCTTTTTTCCTGCAAAGGCAGCCACTAGAAGAATAAGAGAGGACTTCGGCATATGAAAATTAGTAAGGAGTCCCTCTATCACCTTAAATTTATACCCCGGATAGATAAAAAGATTCGTCCAGCCTTCCCCTGGTTTAACTTGCCCACACTGAGTAGCCTGTGTTTCCAGAGTCCTGGTCGTAGTAGTGCCTACTGCCACTATCCTGCCCTTCCCCTTTTTAACCTCATTAATAGCTGCTGCAGCCTCTTTATTAATCATAAAATACTCTTCTGGGATCTTGTTCTTCTCCACCTCCTCTCTACACAAAGGCTTAAAACTAGCCCATCCTGTGTGCAAAGTGATCTCAACTACCTTTATCCCCTCCTCTTTTATCCTCTCAAACAAAGAATAAGTAAAGTGAAGTCCTGCTGTAGGAGCAGCTACGGCACCCTCTTCTTTGGCGTAGACCGTCTGATATCTTTTTCTATCCTCAAGGGAGGGACCTTTATCCCTTTTAATGTAAGGAGGAAGGGGAATTTGGCCAATTTTAGCTAAAATTTCCTCTACCCCTTTAGAGGGGGTAAACTCAACCACGGCTTTTGCCCCTTGATCTTTACTTACCACCCTTGCCATAAGTCTGGTTTGCGAAAAGTAAATCTGGGTTCCTTCCTTAATCCTCCCCGCAGGTTTTAGTAAACACTCCCAAGAGCTCATTCTTTTCTTTTGTAAAAGAAAAATTTCCACCTTTCCCCCTGTTTCTTTTTTTCTTCCCTTTAATCTAGCCGGAATTACCCTGGTATTGTTCAAAACCAACAAATCTCCTTCCTGTAAAAATTCTACTACCTCGTAGAACCTTTTGTGCTCTATTTCGTCCCTGTCTCGATGAAGTACTAATAGACGAGAACTATCTCTGGAGATAAAAGGCTGTTGAGCGATAAGCTCTCTGGGTAGATAATAATCAAATTCCTCCAGTTTCATCCTTCACTTCCTTTTGCCAAAACGTCCTTAAGAGTATCAAGAAAACTTCCTTTGGTCAAATTCGTATCTCGTATTACGTATATCGTATATCGTGCCCCCTCACCTTAATCCTCTCCCCCTCTTTTTCGTTTAGTTCGTTATTTTCGTTTAATTCGCTTAATCTAACTCCTCAAATTTTCTTATCTTCACCCAACGACCCCAACGAACCTAACGAAATTAACGATATTAACAGCATTTGGAGAACGCAATACGCATCAGGCACGACACACGACGAAATATGCACACCATATGGCGAAATATGTACACCATACTCTTCTCTCCCTCTCGCTGTACCTCGCATCCCACGCCTGTTTCCGGACTTCGTGCCAAGATAAGCTCCTAGAAAGGGGTTGACAAATTTGCCTGAGATAATATAATATTGATGTACCTTTCTGATATTAATGTGCATTTTTGAACTTAATCTGTTTAGATTTCGTCAAAAGATGACCAAGAAGCAAATAGCACGTCGGACAATCCCATAGAGATAGGAATCGAAAGGAGCGGAAAAAATGGCAAAAATAAATAGAATGAGCCTGGAAAGTATCCTGCTTAAAGAAAAATTCATCACAGAAAAAGACCTGAAAAAAGTTGAGCAATATCAGAAAAAAAATGGAGAAACTCCATCTCAGATCTTTATTAAATTGGGACTGGTCACAGAAGAACAGGTAGTAATAGGACTGGCAGAACAGCTAGGCCTTCCTCATATGAAGCTCACCAATTATAAATTAGATCCCAAAGTAATGGAAATTGTCCCTGAGAGAATAATTAAGAAATATAAGGTAGTTCCTTTGTCTAAATCCGGAAATACCCTCACTGTAGCTACAGCTGACCCTCTGGACGTTTTAATGATCGATGATCTAAGAGCTATCACTAGCTGTAAGATCCAGACTATCGTCTCTACCCCTTCCGAAATTAACCAGGTTATTGAGGATTATTACTCAACCATCGCCACGGAGAGCTTAGAGGAATTGATGGAAAAATCTGGAAAAGAAACAGAAAAGATAGAGGTAGTTACCGAAGATAAATCCATCAATCTAGATAAATTAGTAAAGCAAGCCGAAGAAGCCCCTATTATCAGAATGGTTAATTTGATTCTTTCCCGAGCTATCAAGGCACGGGCTAGTGATGTTCATATTGAACCCTTTGTCAAAAAATTACAAATTAGGTATAGAATTGATGGTATCCTCTATCCCATTACTTCTCTTTCCAAAAAAGTGCAGAATGCTATTATCTCCCGTATAAAGATCCTCTCGGAGCTTAATATTGCAGAACGTAGACTCCCTCAAGATGGTAGGTTCCGAGTTAAGACTCATCACAGAGATGTAGATTTTCGTGTCTCTACTATTCCAACCAGATTCGGAGAAAAGATAGTTATCCGTCTTTTTGATAAAGCCCAACTTATGGGCTTAACCATCGATAAATTAGGATTTGAGGAAAACATCCTCCAGAAATATCAAAGAGCTATCAGCCAGCCTCACGGAATGATTGTCATAACCGGCCCCACCAGTTGTGGAAAATCTACCTCCCTCTATGCCGCCATAAGAGCCCTCAATAGTCCTGACAAAAATATCCTCACCATTGAAGACCCTGTAGAATATGAGGCAAAGGGAATCAATCAAGTCCAGATTCATGAGCAGATTGGATTAACTTTCCCTCGATCCCTGCGTGCCTTTCTCCGCCAGGATCCAGACATAATTATGCTAGGAGAGATGAGGGATGGGGAGACAGCGGACATAGGAATTAAAGCTGCCTTAACCGGACATCTTCTCTTCACCACCCTTCACACCAATGATGCTCCCGGAGCTATAACAAGGTTAATCAATATGGAAGTGGAACCTTTTCTCATTTCCGGTGCTCTTATCTTCGTAGGAGCACAAAGGTTGATGCGAAGAGTGTGTAAGGATTGTGCCCTCACTTATGAACCCTCCCCTATACTCTTAAAGGAATTGAATATAGAGGGTAAGACTCCTAAGGACATTATTTTCTATAAAGCAAAAGGTTGTTCTTTATGTAATGATACTGGTTACAGAGGAAGAATAGCTGTGATGGAAGCTCTGGAGATCAATGATGAAATCAGGGAATTGATCCTAAGAAAAGCTTCTGATGTTGAAATTAAGAAAGCTGCTATTTCTAATGGAATGGTCCCCTTAAGGGAGAATGCCCTTGCCAAGGTTCTGCGAGGAGAAACAACTTTAGAAGAATCAGCCAGAGTAACAGGAGCTCAGAGCCGGAAACAGAAACAGGAATGAGGAAAAAATGGCTGCTTACCATTATCTAGCCTTAAATCGAGAAGGAACAAAAATAAAAGGACTAATAGAGGCGGAGAGCGAGAGAAAAGCCATAACTCAATTAAGACCTAGAGGGCTGTTCGTTATCTCTCTTAAAAAGAATGGTAATCTCTTTAATTTTGTTAGGGGAAAAACAGGTACTGGAATTCGAATTTTTAAACCCACAATAAAGAGTAAAGATATAATTATCTTTCTTCGCCAGTTCGCTACCCTTATTAATGCTGGCCTTCCCATAGTACAGGCATTAGCTATTATGACTGACCAAACTTCCCATTCTACTTTGAAGGAAAAAATTAGTCAGATAAGAAAAGATGTAGAAGCGGGAATGCCTTTATCTGAAGCCTTAGCTAAACACCCTAAGGCCTTTTCTGCCCTTAGTTGTAATATGATAAAAGCAGGAGAGATGGGGGGAGTCCTTGATGTTATCCTTGCCAGACTAGCTAGCTATTTAGAATCCACAGAGAATATAAAAGAAAAGACAAAAACAGCTATGCGATACCCTGTTTTTGTTATGTTTATGGCTTTTGGACTTATCGGTGCCTTAACGCTTTTTGTCCTACCTAAAATGAAAACCCTTTTTGCAGAATCTTTCCAGGCCGAACTTCCCTTTCTCACTCAATTGATGCTCGACCTATCAGATTTCGTCAGAACAAAATTTTACTTTGTCCTTATCATTATTGCTGCCCTGGGAATCCTCTATCATTTCATCAAAAAATCCAATAAAGGATCTTATTTGCTAGACCAATTAAAATTAAAGCTGCCCATAATGGGAAAATTGTTTCATAGGATTTGTCTATCCAGATTTACCAGGACTCTAGCTACCCTGTTCAGCAGCGGAGTTCCCATCCTGGACAGCCTGGATATGACAGGAAAGACAGCCGGAAATAAAGTTATTGAAAAGGCAGTAGAAGAGGCAAGATCTTCCTTAAAAGAGGGAGAGACCCTTGCCGATCCCCTCAAAAAATATCCTGTATTTCCCCCCATGGTTGTGAGTATGATCGCAGTAGGAGAGCAAACTGGAGCCCTGGATGAAATGCTTAACAAAATCTCTGACTTTTACGACCGAGAAATAGAAGTAATGATAGATTCCTTTGCCAGTATGCTC
>JAUVZS010000198.1:0-3719 GCA_030602435.1 Clostridia bacterium | reverse complement strand
GCTTTTTCAGCTTCCGATGGGCTAGACATTTCAACGAATCCAAAACCTCTACCTTGAATTATATTGACTTGCTTAACTTCACCATGAGCGGAAAACAGCTCTTCCAACTCTTCACTAGTTACAGAGTAACTAAGATTTCCTACATAAAGTTTACTACCTTGCATTCCAACCTCCTTATTTTTCTTTATTTCTCTTTGTCCAATAATGTTTCTTTTGGAGGTAGAAGCAAGAAATGCCTCAGGACAATTTTCTTCCGTCGCTGTATATCCGCTTTGGATTATTTCTACTCAGCTTCTTCGCTACGGGAAAGATTTAAACTCGTCACTTCGTTCCTCAAACAGTAAATCTTTCTTTTTCCTTCGCTTAAGAAGCTTCGTTAAGGTGGCGGCTATAAGGCTCCTTTAGAAAATGTCCTTCGGCAAGCGTATTGAAATTCCTCAAGATAGTGATTCTGACCTCTTCAGTAACAATATTATTAAACATAAGAGAACTCTTGTTAAACTTATTCTAAAAGATTTAATTGAATATTCTTACCACCTCCTCAGTGCTTGCGTTCAGTCACTTTGCCACGAGTCTAACTTCGGGCGAAGCCCGAGTCCCGTTAAGCAAAATGAAGCGAAGCGACATTTTGCTTAACTTAAAGTAATCGAACTTGATTTGTTATTGGCGTGTTATGGTATTATAGATGGAAGAAAAAGTCAAGAAAAATTAAATTAATTTGAAAAACTTGACTACAGAGATTTCTTTCCGTAAGATTAAGTATAACCGACGCGCAGCTCGAAGGTTTTATAAAATTATCCTTTTGAATGAGGTGTTAAAATGTCCTGGAAATTAGAGAAAGAGAAGTTAGGCAAAGAGATAATATGTTCTCTTTATGAGAGAGAAATGATAAAAACCTGGTATAGGGACAAGCCTGAGGGTTGGGTTCTTATTTCGGGAATCTGGAGTCCATTTTATATTCAGCTGCGTCCTCTTTCTTCTTATCCAAAACTTTTGAAGAAAATAGGGTATGCTATGGGAAAAATGATAAAGGAAGAGGCTAAAGGGGTGAGTAAAGTAGTAGGAGTTGCTATGGCTGGACTGCCAATAGCAACTGCTATCGCGCTTTGTCATGAGATACCTTCTGCTTTTGCAAGAAAACTGGAAGGAATAAAGACCTTGCAAGGCTTTCGAGCATCTATAAGAAAATATGGAGAACATACATTAGTAGAAGGTGATTTTAAAAACGGAGATAAAATAATAGTCGTTGATGATTTAGTTACAAAATTTGACAGCAAGCTTATTGTTATTGAACAAATAAAATATGAAGTGGAGAGTAGGGGTTTGAGTAATGTTATCTGCAGGGATGTCGGTGTTTTGATTGATAGAGAGCAAGGGGCTTGCCAAAGAGCAAAGGAATATGGAATATCTTTATATTCATTGATTCCCTTTAAAACAAAAGGACTGCCCTGGCTAAAAGAAAAAATGTCTTCTCAGGAATATCAAGTGATAGTAGAGTATTTAGGAAACCCAAACAAATATCAGAAATAGGAGATACAAAAGTAAAAAGGAGACAGGCTACTTTTTCGTATATCGTATTGCGTAAAGGAAAAGATTGTGAAGACTGTCCCCCTCACCTTGATCCTCTCCCCCAAGGGGAGAGGAAATAGAATGTAGAAAAAAGTAGCCTGTCTCCTTTTTAAATTAACACGGGGAAAGAAACCAAAACGAGTATCTAGAATCGAGAATCGAGATACAAACAATGAAGAAAATCAAAACAGCTAACCAGCTAGAAGATATTCGAAAATTAATCCTGGGAAAGCGGAATGTAAACCAACCCTGCATAACCATATGTGGTGGAACAGGATGTCATGCTTATGCCTGCGAGAAGGTTATTGCTGCTTTTAGGAAAGAGATTGAAAAGCAGAGGCTCGAAGCTAAAGTAGATATTAGAGTCACAGGTTGTCATGGTTTTTGCGAAAGAGGACCTCTGGTTGTCTTTTACCCAGAAGGAGTTTTCTATCAACAGGTAACACCAGAGGATGTTCCAGAAATTGTTTCCCAGACCATCATGCAAAATAGGATTATTGAGCGCTTACTTTACACTGATCCTGCAACAAATAAAAAGATCAAATATGAGAATGAGATACCATTTTATAAAAAACAGAAGCGTCTCATTTTTGGCAATAATGGTAAGATTGATCCTGCCGATATTACTGACTATATCGCTATTGGCGGATATTCCAGTTTAGCTAAAGTTCTCTCTGGCATCTTCCCTGAAAAGGTAATTGAAGAAATAACAAAGGCAGGTTTACGAGGAAGGGGTGGTGCTGGTTTTCCCACAGGAAAAAAATGGAAGCTTGGCCGGGAGGCTGTTGGCGAGGCTAAATACATTATTTGCAATGCTGATGAGGGCGATCCTGGTGCCTATATGGATAGAAGTCTTCTAGAAGGAAATCCTCACAGCGTCCTGGAAGGAATGATTATTGGAGCCTGGGCTATTGGAGCCAATAAAGGTTATATCTATGTACGCAATGAATATCCTCTGGCGGTAAAGCACATAGGGGTAGCCATTGAACAAGCTGAAGAATACGGATTCCTTGGTGAGAATATTTTTGATTCTAGTTTTGACCTTACCATAGAAATAAGTCGAGGGGCAGGAGCCTTTGTTTGTGGAGAAGAAACTGCTCTCATTGCTTCTGTTGAAGGTAGACGTGGTATGCCCCGGCTTCGGCCGCCCTATCCAGTAAATCGCGGCTTATGGGGACATCCTACAGTTATTAATAACGTTGAAACCTGGGCAAATGTTCCTCTAATTATAGCCAGAGGAGCCAGTTGGTATTCAAAAATTGGGACTAAGAAAAGCAAGGGAACAAAGATATTTTCCCTGGTAGGTAAAGTAAAAAATACAGGTTTAGTGGAAGTCCCTATGGGTATTACCTTAAGAGAGATCGTTTATGGCATTGGAGGAGGCACTTCTACAGGTAAGAAATTAAAAGCTATTCAAATAGGCGGCCCTTCTGGAGGATGTCTTGGGCTTGATTTGATGGATACTGTTATTGATTATGAGGCGGTAACAGGTACGGGAGCAATTATGGGCTCAGGCGGTCTTGTGGTTATGGATGAGGATACCTGTATGGTTGATGTGGCTAGATATTTTTTGAATTTTACCCAGAATGAGTCTTGTGGTAAATGTACCTTTTGTCGAGTTGGCACAAAGCGAATGCTGGAGATACTTTCCAGGATAACCGAAGGAAAGGGGTGTCAAGACGACATGGAACTTTTAGAAGAGCTGGCGGAAAAGGTTAAAGCCAATGCTTTATGTGGGCTCGGTCAAACTGCTCCCAATCCAGTATTGACTACCCTGAAGTATTTTCGGGAGGAATATGAAGCACATATACATCAAAAAAGATGTCCGGCAGCTAAATGTAAAGAGCTTATTACCTATAAGATAAATCCTGAAAAATGTACTGGATGCGGTGCCTGCAAGAAAGTATGTTTTGTAGAGGCGATCTCTGGCGAGAGAAAAAAAACACATATTATTAATGATGAGGAGTGTGTACGCTGCGGCAGTTGTATAGAGGTCTGTAAATTTGAAGCTATAACGGTGGAGTAATCTCGTCGCTCGTATCTCGAAAAAAGTCTCCTCTCCCCCTGGGGAGAGGATTAAGGTGAGGGGGAAGGTCTTATCGCTTATAGCTTACAGCTTATATATTCCGTAAAGAATTCTTATTCTTATA
>JAUVZS010000071.1:0-6405 GCA_030602435.1 Clostridia bacterium | reverse complement strand
TCTTTCTAAGCCATTCTGGCTATCGGGAAGATTAGAGTCAGTAAGGCCAACATTGACTCCCACTGGAAAACCATACCATTTAGCGATTTGAGTTATAGCTACTGCCATTAACCCTTGCTCTGGTGACCCAAAGGAAATATTTCCTGTAGCAGGATCCATTATATGTGGAATTCCCCAATAAGTTACGGGTAAACCAGGGGAAAGTAATTGAGAGATGGTAATGCCAGCTAAAATTTCGGCATTCTCCTGGGCTATTGTCCCAGCCAAGGTAGCAGGAGCGGTGGCCATGGTCATAGCCATCGGCCCAAAGCCAATGGGAAGTCCCGCTTTAGCAAATTCGACAAGGATCTCAAGTCCTTCCTTACTCAACTGTAAAGGGCTAATGGGCTCAATAAAAGCCTGGGTCATCGGTTTATTCCTCAGTTTTTCTTCTCCGCCGGCAACAACCTTGAACATCTCAATTATATACTTTGCTGATTTCCCATTATTAATCCAGGTAAAACAAGGCTTTCCTGCATACCTTATCAATTCAGCATATAGATGAATGTCTCTAACCTTGGAAGGAATTTCGGCTGGCAAAACGAACGCTCCCACAATGTTAATTTCTTTGAGAGCATCTCCTACCAAGATAGCCGCTTTGGTATCTTCAAGAGTTCCAGGACGTCTTTTCCCGGTAGTGTCATCTATCCAAAGATACTGGCCTCCACTGGATAGAAAGAGTTGATCCCCGTATCCAAATTTAGCTACGCTGTAAGGATTCCGACCCTGGAGTATATGTTTCTTACCGGCCTTCTGAATACCTTCCGTTACCATATCTTCAGGAAATTTCACAATTTTTGTCTTCTTGTCCACAACTGCTCCGGCATCACCTAAAATATCAAAAACCTCATTATGGTTTACTTTAATACCTATCTTTCTCAAAATATTTAAAGATGCATCATGAATATCGCCTATCTCCTTGGAACTTATGATTTCACAGGTTAGCATCCATATCCCCTTTTCATTTTATTAAGAGTTGGTAGACTATCTATTTTTTTACCCCACTTATAGAAATTCCTTTCACAAAATACTTTTGACAAAGAAAAAATAACACTAGAGTAGGTACGATGGAAATAGTAGAAGTAGCCATCAACTCCCGAATATACCTCATTCCATATTGCGACTGAAAATACCTTAGACCCAGAGTTAGGGTATATTTTTCTCTGGCACCCAGATAAATCAGAGGCGTAAGAAAATCATTCCAAGTCCAGGTAAAGCAAAATATCACTGTAACAATGAGAGCAGGCTTAATCAATGGAAGCATAATCCTTGTATAAATACCGAACCAGCTACAGCCGTCAATACGTGCAGCATCATCCAATTCCGATGGTATGGTAAGCAAAAATTGTCTCAGCAGGAAAATGTAGAAAGGACCCAGGTAAGCAGCAAACCAGTACGGGACATATAGAGGTTTGAAGGTGTCAACCCAGCCTAGGAATGTGAAGAAAAGATACTGAGGAATCATATATATCTGTGGAGGTAGGATCATGCTACCCAACAAAATCACGAACAGGATATCCCTTCCTCGGAACCTTAGTCTTGCAAACCCGAAGGCAACCATTGAGCAACTTAACACCATACCCACAACAGTCAGGCCGGTGACTATAAAGCTATTTTTTATAAAAAGAAGGATCGGTGCCATCGTCCAGATTTCAAAGTAGCTCCTTAACGATGGAGGGCGGGGTATCCACTCCGGCGGATACGTCCATACTTGTGCAGGAGTCTTCAATGAAGTGGACATCATCCAGATGAATGGTAAAAGGAAGAACAATGCTGTTCCCGATAAGAAAAGGTATATGAGAAGTTTTCTGATGACATTTCTAGCTGATCTTTTCAGTTTTGTTCACCCTTATGAAAAAGTAGTATGTCATTTCTTAATCTCAGCTTCATAAAATACCCAAATTGAGGAACTTTTGAAAAAAATCAGAGTTATCGCCAGAATTACCACAAATAGCAACCAGGCCAGGGCAGATGCATAACCCATATGGAAATATTGAAAAGCCTGCCGGTACAAATACAAGATGCTGGTTAGAGTAACATTATTGGGACCGCCATCGGTCATTACGTAAGCCTGTGCAAACACCTGGAAAGACCAAATAGTATTCATGATCAAAGTTAGCAGAATGGCGGGTGTAATCATGGGAAAAGTAAGGTATCCAAATTTTTTGAAGGTCCCGGCGCCCTCAATTTCGATAGCATCGTAGAGATAATCCGGAACTCCTTGTAGAGCAGCCAGGTAAATGACTATATTTGGCCCCACAAACCATATACTCATGATAATAAGCGAAGGCATTGCCCAGGTTTCGCTAAACAACCATGCGGGCTGAGGAAGCCCTAATCCTCCCAATACGGAATTAACGAAGCCTATTTCTGGGTTCAGAAGCCACACCCAAACAAGACTTAGAGCGACAATGGAAACCATAGAAGGTAAATAATATATAGTCCTGAAAAAGTTAGTAACCTTTATACGCTGGTTCAAAGCTAATGCGAAACCTAATCCGGCAGCTATTCCAAGAAGCACCGTAGTAAAGGTGTAGTAGCAAGTGTTAACTAACGACTTCCAAAAAAGTGGGTCGTGTATTGATTGTGCATAGTTGCTTACCCCTACAAATTTGGAGGGAGTCAGCATATCTGCTTTTAATAGGCTTATAAAGAAAGACGCAATTATGGGTCCAATCACGAAGACCCCAAACCCAATCAGCCAGGGAAGAATAAATAGATAACCCGTCCATTCCTCTTCCCTCTGTAAACCTGTCAATTTTCCTGGCCTCCTAAACATTGCAAACATCGCTTTCCGGTGAAATACCCGCCCCAGAAGAAGCCCCCCTCTCCTGGGGCGGGAGTTAACTCCCTGGCTTAAGGCTCTTGAAGCATTTTGTTTATCTTGGGAACAACCTCTTTCATTGCCTCTTCAACGGAAATTTTATTTAGCACCAGAGCCTGGTCACGTGCAACATTAAACATATCTATGAATTCCTTCTGTTTATTTATTACAGGGCTAGGAATTCCGTACGCCATTGCCTCTTGGAATACCTGAGCATTGTATTTCTCAGGAAACATTCCCGGAAATTGCTCAGCCATGGGTTTCAGAGCAGACTGCATTGCTGCGTACTTTTGGTTCCACCAAGCTCCCACAGGTCCCGACGCAAATACGGCTAATTCCGCAGCCAAGTCAGGATACTTTGTGTTCTTGTATACCGCAAAACAATCTGTTGTGAGCATGGTAGCCCTCTTTACAGGTCCTTTAGGAAGGTGGGCAACATTAAATTCGAACTTACACTGTTCCGGATAGTAGGCCATAGGCCAGGATCCCTGTTCCTGCATAGCTACCCTTCCAGCCATGAAGTTTGCTTCCTGAGCTTCATCAGTTGCAGTTGTCAGGGCTTGCCCGGGTCTAGGGGAAACGTTATATTTCCATATCAGATCCCTGATAAACTGCATGGCTTCGATAGCTTCCGGTTCATCCAGAATACATATAGACCTGTTGCCTTCCGGGTGAATTCCTCCCCCGTTCTGCCAGATCCACATGACCAATCGATAGAGAGTTATACTTTCTTGAAATCCAAAACGAACCACTCTACCGTTTTCTTTCTTGGTCAATTTTTGTGAAACATTGAGAAGATCATCCCAGGTCCAATCCTTATGCGGATAGCCTAAACCTGCTTCTTTGAAAGCATCCACGTTGTAAAATAAGACCATTGGACTCGTATACTTAGGAACAGCAATTCTTTTCCCCTCATACACAAACCAGTTCCAGATAGCAGGATAGAACTGAGATATTTGCTCATCGGTTAAGTACTTCTTTACATAAGGTTTTAGGTCCAACAGTTGGTTTTTACCAGCCCAGGTCCAAGTCCAATGGTCCCAGCCCGTCAGTACGTCCGGGGCTGTTCCAGCCACCATTTGGGCAAGTAGCTTCTGTTGTGATTCCAGCCCGCCGCTGTATCCTACGAACTCAACCTTTATATCTGGGTGCATCCACTCAAATGCTTGAATGATTTGGCTATTTGCCCGCCTCTGAGTTACGTCCTCCCAGTCCAGCCACTTCAGGGTAGTTTTTTCTGCCAATGCCTGGGACCCTATTAGAACCAATACAAGGTTTACCACTAATCCCATGCTAACCAACGTTCTTATAAATCGACGCATTTTTTCCTCCTTTTTATGTCTATGTAATACAATTTTGGGTGAAAGCCTCCAAAAAAGAAAGTGACCATTTGACACTTTCTCTCAGGGACTTTATTTACTCTAGGCCACGTCAACATCCTTATCACCTCCTTCCAGGCCTCATTTTCTAACTCTCGCTTTTCCAAGAGAAAAACTACTTCATTTTTCGTTGATTTATTTTTCCAAGCTATCCAATCCTCTATATCTTGCTCTCAATTAAGCAAAAGTTATTTTAACGCTGGAACATAATCTTTGTAAACTGATAAGAATTCATCCAATATCTTCTTAGCAGTATCTATACTTTTTACATAAGGATCCAAAACAAGAGCCTGGAGTGCCAGATTATAATTACCCTTTACAATAGCATCAACTGTAAACTCATTGATGGTTAGTGCTCTTTGACAAAAACTTGCAATAGAAGAAGGTAGTTTACCCATACTGATTCCCCGTATTCCTTGGGTTGAGGCAATAGCAGGTATTTCTGCTACAGAATCCTCAGGCAGGTTAGAGATACATCCCTCGTTTGGAATATTAACTGCTAAACAGAGCATATTGTGGTCGTGGACGATCGCTGAAATGATGTCAACAGCAATTACGGGAGACCTTTTAGCTAAATATTTCTTAATTTTTTCCTCATCTTTGCTTATCTCGATTACTTCTCTTATTTCTCTATCGAGCTGAGAAGTATAGGCGTCAATATCAAAATTTTTCATATTATATTGAGGCCATTTTTCTTTTGGGCAAAGATGTATAAATTCAGTGATATGACCATCGCTTGGAGAAGGAAACAGACCGCATAGATCAAAGAGCTCTCGAGATAAAGGCATAAAGGCAGAGTCGTAATTAGAGAGCTTTTCCCTGAGTAATGGATACATATCTTGGCCCTCGGGCTTTAAGGTCATATTTAAAATCCATGTAAAATGATTAATTCCTGCTGCTTTTAAATCTAAACTTTTTTCATCTACAGCGAGAACCTTCGCTAATGGTTTTCTTATCTCCTGTATTCCGTGGCATAACCCCACAAATTTTAAGTCTGTATATCGATGAATAGCTAAACATATCTGGGTCATAGGATTACTGAAATTAATTATCCATGCATCTGGACACATCTTTCCCATATCATGACATATATCCATTATAGCTGGAATTTGTCTCATTGAGTGAGCAAAACCACCCGGACCTCCATTTTCTTCCTGAGGCTGATATACGCCATATTTTTCTGAGATAGAAAAATCCGTTCTCCAAAGACCCATCCGTGCTGTCTCAATACTTATAATGACAAAATCAGCATTCTCCAAAGCCTCTTTTCTATCAGTAGTAGTTTTAAAAATGTAATTAGCACCAGCTACCTTATTTATCCGCTTGGCTATATCTAAAACCTGCGGCAGCTTTGAGTCATCAATATCCATGAGAACTATCTTACTTCCGAATAAATCCTCAAACTGACCAAAATCTCTCAATAGTGATGAGGTGAAACTTAGACTCCCCGCTCCAATTACTACAATTTTTAGGTTCATTTTACCCTTCTTTCTTTGTTATTTAGGCTGTCATAAATATTGAGCCCTTTTCCCTCTAGCATCTCAACTTATGAGGCTTGTATGCTTTACTAAGTCCCAGGCTATGGCGGCAGCACCGATAACACCAGTATCATCTCCCAGCGAAGATATTACAATCTTGGGAGGGATGGGAGTTATCTTTACCATCATCTCCCTCAGGGGTTCCAGTAAAATATCTTCCTGTTTAGAAATCCCTCCACCCAAAACTATCATTTCTGGATTCAGAAGAATAGATATATTTCCTAATCCTATGGCCAGATATTTACTCACCTCCTCCACTATTTTCAAGGCAACCTTATCTTTTCTCTTTGCCGCCTCGAAGACATCTTTAGCCGTAATGTTCTTATCCTGGCAAAAAGCTATCCCCATAGATGCACTATCATAGGAGCGCATCTGGTTTGCTGCTCTTGCTGCAATAGCCGAGCCGGAAATCAAACTCTCGAAACAGCCAAATCCTTTTCGGTAATCTTTCAAGTATTTATCCCCCATGACAAGATAACCCACCTCTCCGGCCGCATTGGCGAAACCTTTGTAGAGTTCTCCATTAATGATAATCCCGGCTCCCACTCCGGTCCCAATAGCTACAAAGACAAAATTTTTCACCGTCTTACCCACGCCGAATAGCTTCTCCCCTAATGCAGCTGCA
>JAUVZS010000179.1:0-4002 GCA_030602435.1 Clostridia bacterium | reverse complement strand
CAGGTGAGGTACCCATTTCCTTCTTTCTTTAGCAAAACCTTGCCTGGCTAGCTCTTCCTCCAATTGCCTGGCTAAAGTCTCCAGGTTATTTTCTCCTCCCTCTATCCCTACCCAGATAACTCTAGGGGAGGGAGAATCAGGAAATACCCCTGTTCCCTTGATTTTTATTTTAAAGGAAGAGAATTTAGCGGCTACCTCTCGGCTTGCCTGCAAAACCTTCTTCAATTCCTCTTCTCTTATCTCCCCTAAAAATTTTAAGGTGAGATGAATCAAAGAAGAATCTACCCATTTTATTTTATCCCCTGTTCCCCTCAACCTCTCCTGTAACTGAGCTAATTCCTCTTTGATAGATTCAGTTAACTCTACAGCAATAAATACTCTCATCTCTCGCAATCATTGAACCTATAAAGGTTTCCACTAAATCTTTACCACTAACTTAAGTACGTTTCTGTTATTTCTGTCTTATAGTAATAGTACGGCCATTTTTACCTTATACTATAGTATCACTCTGGAATGTCAAGAAATGCCTCAGGACATTTCCTGAGTCAATATGCTCGGGTAAATAGCTTTGGCTATTTAGCCACTTTTCTTCCGTCGCTGTATATCCGCTTTGGATTATTTCTGCTCAGCTTCTTCGCTACGGGAAAAATTTAAACTCGTCACTTCGCTTCTCAAACAGTAAATTTTTCTTTTTCCTCCACTCAGAAGCTTCGTTAAGGTAGCGGCTATAAGGCTCCTTCAGAAAATGTCCTTCGGCAGCTGTATCCTTCTTTTCGAAATACAATTAATGTTTTCCCTCAATCACCAGAGTGAACTCCCCTCTCGGCTCTTTTTTCTCAAAAACTACCTCTACTTCACTTACCTTCCCTCTTATTATCTCCTCAAATTTTTTGGTAAGTTCCCTGCCAATAGCTATATAACGGTCTCCCATAATTTTTCTAATCTCAGGAAGAATCTTTCTTATTCTATGGGGAGCCTCGTAGAGAACAATGGTTCTTTTCTCATCCTTTAATTGACTTAGCTTCTTTACCCGCTCAGCCTTTCTCCTTCCCAGAAACCCTTCAAAAACAAAGCTCCCTGTAGGAAGACCAGAGGCAACCAAGCCAACAGCCAAGGCAGTGGGACCAGGAATAGGAACAATCTTAATCCCTTCCTTTACTGCCTCTTTTATAAGATGAGAGCCAGGATCAGATATTCCCGGCATCCCTGCCTTACTCACTAAAGCAATATCTTCTCCCCCTTTCAAACACCTGATTAGATAAGGAGTTTTTTTCAACTGATTTTGCTCATAAAAGCTGGTCAGAGGAGTATGGATATCATAATGAGATAATAGTTTACGGGTGTGCCTGGTATCCTCACAAGCGATAAGATTTACCTCTTTTAGTATCTGAAGAGCCCTCAAACTAATGTCCTTTAAATTTCCTATAGGGGTTCCCACTGGATACAAAACACCATTTTCCACCTCGCTTCTCCTTTTTTCCCTTTTATCTCCTATAATGTCAAATATTGAGACCCGACTCTCCTTACCTTAGTTTCTGTCTTTTCTTAATAAGATTTGATTTATATGTTTTAATGGACGGAATTGCTCGGTAGTTTGGGGAATACTATTTTGGGCGCAGGAGTTTTAACCCTGAAGAAATCAAATTGAGATGATAGTCAAACTTAACTTTTCTCTCCAGCATCTCTCTCACCAATACTTTCTCTCGAACAAATCTAAAGATCTTATCTATCTGTTTATCAGTGAGCTTTCTTAAAACCTTCCTTGCCCATTGGCCCATCTTCAATTCCTTCCCCAGCTTGGATCTCCACAATCTTTCATATTGAAGAAGCCCTCTTTGACTTAAATCGTCTTTAGAAAAAGCTTTTTGGAGAACATGAACTGCTATCTCAGAGCACAAAAGACCATAGAAAATACCACCCCCCGTGGTGGTTTTTACCTGACCAGCCGCTTCCCCTACTGTGAGAATACGATCTTTAACGCTTCTCTTAGCTGCTCCACAGGCTATTCTTTTCTGAACAATGCGAGGATTTTCTTGCTTGATTCTTCCAGCAAATCTCATCTTGAGAAATTCCTCAAGATGAGAAACCCCTTTACTCTCAGCTAGAACCCCTATCCTTGCCCACCCGTTACCAAGAGGTACCGCCCAGGCAAATGATCCTGGTGAAATTTGCCTGCCCACATAAATCTCAGTTTGCCTGAGGTCCTTAACTTCCACCTCAGTCTGAGCTCCCTTGAGAAAAGAAGGAGGTATACCCAACCCCAAACTTCTTTGGAGCCGGTAATTAACCCCTGTGGCTAGAATGACAAGCTTTGCCCTTAAGGTTTCCAAAGAATCTCTCTGCCTGTGCCTGCCTGTGCCTGCCTGTGCGCTGCACGCAGACCCTCATTCCAGGACTCTACCTCAACAAAGTCCTTGTACGTATTGATTCGGCGAACTTGCTTTCCTAAATGGACATCCACTCCCTTTCTTTGGGCAGCCTGTAAAATCTCCTTATCAAACAGCTCCCTATCCACCACATAGGCCAAAGTAGAAGAAGGTGTATAGTCTATAGCTTCAAGAGAAGGAGAAAAAAAAGTTATAGATTTTATTTCAGAAATTATAGCTCTTTGAGGCAGGTTAAACCGCTCAAAAGCTTCTGTGCCGATAACGCCTGTGCAAATGACATCCTTACCCACCTCATCATCCTCTTCTAAAAGAGCCACCTCAAAACCTAGCTCAGCAAGTTGATAAGCAGTATAAGAGCCAATCGGTCCAGCTCCCACCACTATAGCATCATACATAGTAAATCCTTACCTTCTCCCTCTCAGTATTATTTCCGTACTCATAAAAAATATATTTAAATCCATCCCCAACGACCAGTTATTTATATAAGCCAAATCATACTTTAATTTATTTTCAGCCGATGTTTCATACCCCCCGTATAACTGAGCCAGCCCGGTGATGCCTGGTTTAACAACAAACCTTCGCCAATAACCTGGAACATTACGCTTAAACTCCTCCACAAACACTGGCCGTTCTGGTCTAGGTCCTACCAGGCTCATCTCACCCTTTAAGATATTGAAAAATTGGGGCAATTCATCCAGATGTAGCTTTCGAAGAAAATTTCCTAGCCGGGTAATCCGCTCATCATTTCTTTTGGCTAACATGGGACCGGTTTCAACTTCTGCATCTTCATGCATAGAACGAAATTTATAAACATTATAGATCTTACCCTTTAATCCCACTCTTTTCTGTTTATATAAAACAGGCCCTTTTGAATCTATCTTTATGATTATGGAAACCAAAAGCATAAGGGGAGTAAATAAAAGAAGAATCGGAAGGGAAAAAGCTATATCTACTCCTCGCTTCATAGCCCTATCTTTTCTTGTAAGAGGCTCACTTCTTAATTTCATCAAAGGAATATCCCCTAGATGGCTCATTTCTACTTTCCCCATCATAAGTTCATACAGTCCAGGCACTACCCAGATATTTAGCCCTTCTGCTTGGGAATGGAAAACAATATCCAGAATCTTTTCGCGGGATAGATTTGAATCAACAATAATAACTTCACTTGCTTTTTTCTCTCGCACTATTTTCCCCAAATCAACCAACTCATCTTTCCTTCCCCCTTCACCCTTTATCCAACCAACAACTTGTCCCCTAGGAAAAGAGCGACGTCTAATTTCTTCCATAACCTTCTTTCCTTCTTTTGACCCTCCAATAACCAGGAAACGCTTAGGGGGTGCTTTTTTTTGTTTAATATAGAATAGATAAGAATGCCAGCCAGAAATTAACAAGATATTAAAGGCCCAGGAAATAACAAATACTGTGCGGGGAAAGGGAAGGGTACGAAGATAAAAACTTAAAGCAATTATGATTATAGAACTTGTGCTTACAGCAAGAAAAACCGAATAAAAAATATCAAAAGCATCTGCTTCCTCATCTTCCTCATATAGTCCCATAAAGTAAAAGGTAGAAACCCTAATAAGGGTAATCCACGGTACCACCTGTAGATATGCTC
>JAUVZS010000230.1:0-3267 GCA_030602435.1 Clostridia bacterium | reverse complement strand
TTTCTATGGCCGAGGAAGCCTACCTTCCTACTTATAAGTTTAGGAAAACACTTATGGAGCAAGCTAAATTGTGATATTTTGAATGGATTCTTCAACGAAAATGATGGGAAAAATCTTGAATGATCAGATATAAGAAGAGATACAAGATCAAAAATGTAAGGTCGAATCCTACGGTAGTTGCCCGATTTATCGCACTTTAAATTATATTCGAGAGGTAACAGCATTGAAAATAAAAGAAATAGAGGTTGAAAGTTTACCGCAACATGATTTAATTGGTAATGTACCGGCATCGAGGGAGGAGGATTATCGAACCAGAATTGAGAGTTTGATCAATCTGATGAGAATTAGGGAGCTAAGTCATGTAATAGTTTACGGGGATCGAGAGCATTTTTCCAACTTACACTTTTTAACGGGATATGACCCCCGTTTTGAAGAAGCTCTCCTGGTTGTTAGTAAAGAAGATATTCCAGTTTTGGTGGTTGGCAATGAAGGATTCGATTACTCCGATATAGTCCCTGTGGAAGTGAAAAAAGAGCTATTTCAAAGCTTTAGCCTGATGGGGCAACCAAGAAATAAAAACAAAAGCCTTAAAGAAATTTTCGTCTCTGCAGGAATAAAGGCAAATAGCAAAATTGGAATAATAGGTTGGAAATACTTCTCAAAAATGGAAACTAAAGACCCCAAGCGCCGGATAGAAATTCCCTATTATATCACGAAAAATTTAATGGACTTTGTTGGAGCAAACAAAGTTAAAAATGCCTCTGATCTAATGGTCCACCCTGAATATGGTTTGAGAATAAGATTGGATTTGAAAGAACTAATATTACATGAGATAGCTGGTACAAAGTCTTCTCAGAAGGTATTGAACATAATTCAGAATCTAGAACCAGGATTAACAGAAATAGAAGCATCAAAATATTTCGAAATTGATGGAGAGCCCTTGACAACTCACCCCAACGTTAATTTTGGGACAAAAAATGTTTTACTAGGTTTAGCTAGCCCAACTTACACCAAAAAACTTAAGACAGGCGAGGTTGTTAATGTTGCATTAGGTTATAGAAGAGCGATGGTTGCACGTACTGGACTTTTTATCCAAAATAAAAACGAAATACCACCTCATATGGAGGGAGTAGTTGAAAAATTTTACATACCTTACTACAGAGCCTTGGTTAAATGGTATGAGTCTATAGGTATAGGCATATCAGGTGGGAAGGTATTTCAAGAAGTAAAAAATGCCTTGGGAGATCTTGATAAATATGGTGTAAGTTTAAATCCGGGACACTTTATTCATACAGATGAATGGACCAATAGTATATTTTACGACAATTCTTCGTATCAAATATCCTCTGGCATGGCTATTCAGTGTGACATCATAGCCTTTCCAGGTGAGCCTTATGTAGGTGTACATGTTGAGGACGGAATATTAATTGCGGATGAGAAACTAAGAGATGGTATAAGAAGAGGGTTTCCGGAATGCTGGAAGCGGATAATAGAGCGAAAAAGATTTATGAAAGAAATACTGGGCATTAATTTTGCAGATGAAGTTTTACCTACTTCAAACATTCAATCAATATTTTTCCCTTATATGGCAAACACCAGAATTGTTCTATCTAAGAGTCATTGACGTGTCACACTCAGGAGATCTTATCTCTTCTTTTTCGCTTTGAAAGTTTAAAACTTCCTGCCACAAACATAACTTCAATTAATCTTGAGATTTTTACCTTTCTTCTTTGAATACTTATAAACAATTTTGGATAAACTGCGTGCAGGTGCAACAATAGCAACATTGGAGGCCTTATGCCTCTGGAGAAATTAGTGTCTATCAATATTTAAAGGGAGAACTGAATGAAGAGAACTCTAATAGAAGAACTAGTGCATGAAATTGACAAGATTCCGGTTATCGACAGTCACGAGCACATATTGCCGGAAGGTTGGACAAGCGAGAAGGGACCGGATTATTCTGTCATAATAAGAAAAAGGGAAGAAAAGGAGGAAGTAAATCTTTCTTTTATGTTAAATAATAGCTATTGTGGTTGGGAACGAAGAGAAGTTATCATGGAGGATTGGGATTGTCTTGAAAGATTTCTCGACAGGGTAAAAGGACGGGCATTTTACAGGTGTTTATTTCGAGCACTACAAAAATTATATGACTTTAACTCACCCGATATAAATGAAGACAACTGGAGGGAGCTTTCGAGGAGAATAACTATAGCTAATAACGAAAAAAGCTGGCAAAAGAAGATTTTGAAAGATAAGGCCAATATAGATTTTATTGTCTGGGACCAGTTTTGGGAGATGGGGAATACCCAGGTAGATAGAGAAATTTTCAGGCCTATTTTCCGTATAGACCCTTTTCTTATTGGATGTAATCGCAGGATGCGGAGCCATGATGGAGTTTCTCCCTATAGTTATGCCGAAAAACTGAAGTTCAAAATTCAAAGTTTCGATGATTATCTTGATTTTATTGCTTTTACCATCGAGAAGAATAAACGGGAAGGATCCGTAGGTATAAAGTGTGCCACTGCCTACGAGAGATCTATAGATTTTCAGCCACTAGAGAAAGTAGAAGCCGAAAGAGTTTTTGGCTTTCCCGAGGACCGTCTCTCCGAGAAAGCAATAAAGATATTCGGTGATTACATTATGCATTTCATTGTAGAAAGAGCTATTCAACATAATCTCCCCATTCAAATTCATACTGGTCTAGCTAGGCTCGAGGGCTCCAATCCAATGAATCTCACTAGCCTAATCTCTCGCTATCCTGAGGCCAAGTTTGTTCTCTTCCACGGCGGATATCCTTGGACCAGCCAGATTTCTGCTATTGCTTTTACTTACCATAATGTCTACCTAGATCTGGTGTGGCTCCCCATTCTATCTCCTGAGGTAGCTGTAAGGGCACTTCATGAATGGATAGATATGGTAGATGCAGATCGCCTTACCTGGGGTGGAGATTGCTGGACAGCTGAAGAAACCTATGGGGCACTTTTGACTGCCAGGGAGGTTGTTGGCCGTGTGCTCACCGAGAAGATAGAGAGAGGGTATCTAACGCAAGAGGCAGCTTCTGATATAACCTGGAAAATTCTTCGAGATAATGCTTTCGAGCTCTATAACCTATCGTGAGTTTACTATGTTTGGGCACATAAAGATGTGATAATCCAGAAATCTTCTCTGGAAATGAAGTTAGATCCTTGTCTAAAAGGAAGAGCTAAAAATAGGGCCAGGAGGAGGTGAGAAATAGGAAAATAAATGGGCCATTAGCTTGGAGAAAGG
>JAUVZS010000116.1:0-5054 GCA_030602435.1 Clostridia bacterium | reverse complement strand
TGTCTGATAGTTTTTTACCTCGGGTTTGACCTCATTATCCAATTCCTTCTTTCTTTCCTTGAAAATATGGAACTGTTGCTCTCTTTCCTTTAAATCCTCAGATGTCTTTTGAAATCTTCTCTCTTTTTCATTAAGCTCCACCAAAAGCTGCTCTTTTTCCTTTTCATTAGCCTTGATGTCTCTTTCATTATCTCTCCACAGCTGGCTATCCCCCTGGTTATAGACTTCCAAGTCCTTACTCTTTACAAAGGCTCGCTTAAGAGCTTTCAGGGCTTCTTTCCCCTTTTCGTATTTTTCTCTTTTACCCGCTTCTTCAAATCGTTCTATTTTTCCCCTGATTTTATCTTTCTCTTCCTTCACCCGTATAGACTCCTCCTCCAGTCTATCGAAGCCCTCTTCTTTAATCTCATCTTCTAAAGTGTTTATTCCTTCAACAAGTCCAGCAGACCTATCAAGACGAGATTTTATTTTCCCAAATTCTTCCTTATTGGAAAGGGAGGCTGTGCTATCTGCTCTGGTTAATTTTCCCAATTCCTGCAGCTTCTTCTTTATAGAGAGAATCTGTCTTGTTTTTAAACCAGTGAGGCGATCGGTTACACTGGCATAAAACTCACTCTCTGCGCTAATAGAAAGGTCACTGTTTCTTATGATAAAAATGTTACGAGATTCTGAAGAAGTGAGGTCAGCCAGTTTTGTTAAATCCCCTTTTTCGGGTAATTTGACTTCCTCTTTTTCTTCATTTTCTATAATTACATAACCCTCTGGATTCTCTTCTACTCGATTTATGTTTGGAAAATCCCTGATATTTCGTCTCAAGAGCATCTTCACCAAAGCATCTATGGTTAATGTTTTTCCCTCCTCGTTCCTGCCAAAGAATAGATTGAAATTGCCCAGTGAAATTTGCTCCATTTTAGACAGGGGACCGTATCTTGTTATTGAAAATTCCTTTATTTTCATACTCTTGCCTCTGACATTGCTTTGATGGCTATATCACGCATCTGTCTCTTTTTTCCCTCATCATAATCGGCTTGCTCAAGTTTGTGCAAGAGTTTTTTAAATAGTTCATCCTCTAATATCGTTTGGATGTCTTTGAATTCAAACTTAGGGAGTTCAGCACACCTATTGGAGGCAATCTTCTTGATTTCTTCTACCAGTTCGGATTCATCCATCTTGATCTCTTTACTATTAACATATCCTTTGATGGTGAGAATAATTTTTGCCTCAGGCGGAAAACTTTCTAGATGTATTTTCACACTCTGCAGCGGAATTTTGTCTTTCAAGGGGTCAAATATTATATTCACTTCTTCTAGATAAGGAGTATTAAGAAGATATTCCCCGGGCGGACCTCCCAGCTTAAAGATATTAACCTTTCTTTGTCCTGTCTCTCTTTTTGTTAGCGAAAGAGGAGAACCCGGATAAACAAAATATCCCCGATTTGCCAGTCTCCTTACCTGGAAATTAGAGTGAAAATGCCCGGCAAGCACATAATCAATATTTAGATCTCTAAAGTAAGAGAGTTTAACCGGCATATATCTTTCCCCTCCCTCATCGCCAAAATCTTTTCGGGATTTTCGGGAAAAAAATGCATCAAGCAGTTCCCCATGGTAGAGTAATATGTTTTTCTTCTTTTTATCCGAGGTAAATTTATTCAAAAAAGAGCGAAGTTTATAAATAATTTTCTCTCCTTCTATAGGCTCAAAGGGAATACCACATATTCTCACCCCTTTATATTCAAAGCAATCCTCTAAATCAGTCAAAATAGTAGCATCTTCACCAAAATACATACCACTCCCATAGGAATCACTATCATGATTTCCCGGGATGAGGACGATTTGAAAGCCATTATGGGAGAAGAGCTTCCGTATCTTAGGTCTTAAGTTTTCAGCATCAATATCTTTATTAAAAAGATCTCCACTTATTACAAAAATTTTGACCCTTTCCTTCTTTCCAACCTCAATCAGCTTCTGAAGAGCCTTCCATCTCTCATCTTCATATTCCTTTAAATGAATATCTGCTGTATGTAGTATCTTCATTTTACTCAATATTTAGAATCTTTATTTCTCCGAACTCTATATTTATCCTTGTTAGACCTATCAGACCCGTGGCAAAAAACCAATATTCTCATCCTTCCTCGATAATCATCTCTATAGATTCTTTCGCAATAAAGTGCTCAAAGATAAATATAAACAAATTTATGACAGCAAGGGCGATGAATCCTGCTACTCCTGTAACTCCAATAAGCAAATCATTTCCTCCCTTAACTACCATAATACCCAGTCCCGCCGTGGCATTAAGCGAACCGTGAATAATAGCGGCTGCAATGACAGATTTTGCTCTGAGCCTGACATAACTAAAAATAGGCGTCAAAAGGAGACAAAAAACTATCATCATAAATACTCCCACTATGGGATGCTGAGGATAATTATGTCCCTGGAGAATAATTGGAGCATGCCATACACCCCGGATAATACCAATAAGAGCTGATGACTTCCAGAAACCTATATATCCGAGTTCTTTTTGGAGAAATCCTCTCCAGCCTAATTCTTCTCCAAATCCAGCAACTGCGTTTATAGTAATTCCAGCAATAAGTCCTTGAGCCAAGCCAAGCCAGATAGGATGAATGGGGAAAGTAGCCATTTGGCTTTCCATTTTTTGCAATTGTTCAGGAGGTAGAATCCCTCTGAATCTTTCAAGTAATCCCCCCATCTCCGAAGAGTACTCTACCCCAGGAAAAAGAAGACTAATTCCTATGGTAGCAAAGGCAATCATGGGAGGGAGAAACCAGGCTAATAAAAACCACCGATTTAACTTAAAGGAAATTCCCAAGGGCTTTTTTAATGGCTCTTTGTAGAGATACTTCTGGACGATGATTGCAGAAACCATAGGAATAAACATATAAGATATTGCCATTATCACCGCGCTGGGGGTATTCCACCTGCCTCCTAATGCAAAGAATAGAATTTCCATAAGCCAACTAAGGAAGAAGGTTATCCCAATAAATAGTCCTATTTTCTTCACTTTTTCATTCATAGCACATTGCTCCTTCAATCATGGGAATTGTACATAATATTACAGCATAGCCCCGTTTAATTCCGCACGCAGTGCGTGCAGAACTGGACAGATGAGATAAAATTTTCCTATAGCCAAAAGAAAACCCCTTCCCCGCTTGACAAAAAAATTTTTTATACTATATTATAATTAATGCAATAATTTGGAGGTGGATAACCCGCAAGGGTTAGCGTGAAGAGGTCTTTGAACAAAGGCCTCTTTTTTTTATATGAATATCCTTCCGTATCCCTCGATACGTCCTGAATATGAATGCTTATTGTTTACATCGGCATAAAGGGACCGGCCTGAATAGTAACAGTTCTCTCAACATAAAACAGCATCCTATTTCTGAAACCTTCCCTCCACAATTTTTACCTCCTCTTTTGTTAACACCTCATTCATTCTGTGTATTCTCGATTATCTCCTGCAATCTTCTTCTAGCTTCTATTGATTGATAGTCCATAATGATTCCGGTTGAGGGTATCTTTGGATTCCATCAGGATTTCTCTTGCCTTTTCCATTCGATAATTAGCTAAATCTACCGTGCTCATAAGACCACTCCTTCTTTTTCCACGTTTTCGAAGAAAAACGAGCCTAGTTCTTTGTTTTTTCTGTATTCGAACAGATCGTAAAGAACGGGAGGTATGGGTAAATTGTAGTCAAAAATATAATCTGCAGTTAAATCATCAATAATCTCGCCTGTTTTTAGTGTTTTTTCTTCTACCAGAATGAATATGTCTATATCGGAATCCTTTTTCGAATTACCTCTTACCTTAGAGCCAAAGAGTTTTATGGAAACAATTTCCTTATCTAGTTTCTCCCTTAGTTCCTTGACAAAGGATTCTATAACTTCCCTCTCTGGTTTGGTCAAACAAGATAATCCTTTCTTTCCCATATTTTTATGATCTCCTTTTTTCGAATTCATTTACTCAAATCTCACAAAAGGCAACAATACAACTGGAATAAGAGTGGAATATCTTATGATTCCTGTATCCTTGTTAAAAGACCGAGTTTTTATAAGACTAATACAGTATCAAACTCCCCCTCTATTTATAGGGAAGAGGCAGGAGCTGCACTATTTCTTTTACTTGCTCGAATTCCGGATCTTTGTGAACCAACCTGGCCTTCTTTTGCCAGGCGGTTGCGATGATCCAGGAGTCAGCTATTGAAAGAGAGAAGTTAGCTTTAATTCGAGATGCTTTAATGAGTAAATCATTTTCCTCACCTACTTCCTGGATAGGCAAAGCTCTGGTTTCGGCAAGAATCTCTTTGGCGGACCGCTCGCCTTTATCCTGCCATAAGCGATAGCACAATTCCATTAGTGTAATAAAGGAAAGATAGACTTCACACTCACCTTTTTCCGCTTCTTTTAGTATTCTCTCTACCTCGTCTGCTCCTCTTTCATCTCCACGAAGAGCAAACAAAGCCGAGGTATCTAAAACATATCTAATGGGTTTACTTTGCATCCTGTCTTCTTTCCAATTTCCTCTGCTTTTTTCTTTCCTTAAGAAGTTTTTCTACCAATTTTTCCCCTTTTCCTCTTCCTCGGTAATGTGATATGGCATCTTTTGGAATGGGAATCACTGTGATTACTCCTGCTTCATCCAACCACTCTAATTTGGCTTGTGAGCCAATATTATACTTTTGTCGAATATGAGCAGGAATAGCCGTTTGACCTCTCTTGGATACAGTAGTTTGCATTCTTATCACCCCCAATTTAAGTTTACAAGAAAAAGTGAAAATGTCAAGTCATAACTTTATTTTACAAGTATCTTGTTTTTTTACAAGTTAAATCTGATTTTTCATATGAAAAGTGCCCCAGATAAAAGGATTTGCCAAGATTCCCGGCCTCTATCCTATCCCATTTTTCTTTATCACTTTTTTATAATTGCTAGATAGCGCACTCTGGTTATGGCTACATAATTAAATTATGATCTAATGTTATGTCAACTTAACCTGTTGAGAAATTTAAAATTATATTATATTATATTTTGAATGTAATTTAC
>JAUVZS010000263.1:0-2798 GCA_030602435.1 Clostridia bacterium | reverse complement strand
CATACTTCGGACTATCCAGCTATTTGTGAGGACAGAGTAATGATGAGTACAGTTGCAACATCAATGCGACATAGCGTATCCGACTCCATCCCTCTGGTATTCGGTCCAAACCCTTCTTTGGCTACACTCCACATATGCTTGGAACATTCTCTCACATAAAAAACATTGGCAGAAACTGCTTGAGGGAGACCTTGTAGAATTTATAGACTCAAAGAATCGCCTCAAAACTCTAAAGAAATAATGACTTGCTTTTTCCCTTCAGATTTCGTGGATAAATTGGAAAGGCCGAAATAGAATCAAGGAACTTGAGGCATATCTCAATTAAATGGGAATTTAAGCTAATTTCTCGTTTTCATAAACTAATTAATTAATACAATCCCTCAGGCAATTATTAATCTCACTCCACAATAGCTTGATGGGTTAAATTGGCAGTTATTACCTTCTCGTCGACGCGCGGCGCAGAAAAGAGATGCTGAGTTTATATTGGCGACGACCAAAGAGGGAAACGGCGAAGCAAGAAGCCAGCTAAGCGAGTAGAAATGGCCAATAACAAAATTGAAATTCTGTCGTCTTCTGTATAAAAGTAAGACATTAACTACTTTTTCCTAACCCAAAAACCCCATTTTATCTACATTCCTTTTTCCACACTGAGGATATTTTGTCGTTTTTTTTATTAAATGTTGACAAGAACTCAAAAGGTGTCCTTAAAGGCAGATATTAACCAATTTAGCCCTGGGGGGAAATACCACTTTTCCCCCTTATCCTCTCAAAAAAGCAAGGAAGGCAAAAGGGCGGGCTGAAATATCAATTTTTTCAACCAGGGCAAGGTAATCTCATCAATACCCTTATTCTCTTCCTCTAGCCTTCTTATGGTTTCCTTTAGCTTTTCTCTTTCTTTTAGCTCTCGTTTTTGTAACGCCCCTTCCCCAAAAATTAAGGGACGCTCTTCTTCTAATTTATAGAGGTCTCTTTGATTTTTAGCTTCTTCCTCATTGAGCTTTTTTCTTAAGTTTTGAACTTCGCTTAATTCTTTTTTTAGAGCTTCTAATTAGGGTACCACGAAGATTCGTGCATAAATATACGCTAAGGGTTTAAGGCTTCACCAAATCTATGTCAAGTCTATACTCTCCATAAAGAATTACGTTATCCCATGTAATGGGGCTTATGTGCTCCACTAAGTTGAGGTTAATATGATTGCCTTCCGGGTCACACTCAAGAAAAACCCGGTTTATTTCTTTTGCCTGCCAGTAGATGATGCAAGCCAAGATAAGAGTCAAACAACTACATGAATTTCTCTGTTCCTGTAGGTCCCGCTTGCTAATACTTCCGCGCTTTCCGTAACTGAGATCTCTGGACAGGGCATGTAGCTGCTCTCCCTTTAGTAGTCCTCTCCTTGTTCTTTGGCGTAGTGCTTTGTCCGACCAATGGGGTCCATCCCAGGAAGAAGGGATATATTTTCGTAGCATTACAGACGGAATTGAAACAACCACTCCAGCTGGAAGGTTTTTCTTCTATGTGATGGCTTCTCTTGCTCAGACGGAGCGTCAGTTACTGGTAGAACGTACCAGGACAGGCTTGGCAGCTGCAAAAAAGAGAGGGCGTGTGGGTAGCACAAAGGGGGTTATGACATTAAGCAAGTTCGAGGCAGCAAAAAAGCTTTTAGCCGAAGGTGTGCCACCAAAGGAGATTGCTCAGAATCTTGGAGTTTCCGTTCCCACTCTTTATAGATGGTGCCCGGCATCAGATAGAGCTTAGCGTATATTTACGCACGAATCTTCGTGGTACCCTATCTTCGCATCTTTTTCTTTTTTGTCGACCTTTGGCCCTTGTTCCTCAATGTTTTCTAGCCTCCCAATCGTGAAGTTTAACCCCTTCCACTTCTGTAACCTATTTCATCGACGTAGCCTTTTGGATTATCTACTTTAATGGTAAGGTGAGCAAACCCTTTCTTGGTGGAAAAGTCGATCTCCTTTGAGCTTATCTCGCGAAGAGGAACTTCGAGAGATAGTGCTTTCTTGAAAATCCCTTTGCGACTAACCCGGGTAACCGCCTTCAAAGGAAACTCAAATACGGTTACAGTTTTATCTTCCAAGGTTCTTTCCAAAATCAGTCTCTGAGTGGTCACAAAAAGATTACCCTTCCCTTGTAACGATTCCTCGGAATGCTCATCCCACTCAAACTCCTTAATTATTGCCTCGTCTTGCCTTCTTTTTTCCTCTCCGGATTTTAAGATCATCTTCAGCCTCCTTTTTTTCTTACGAGCTCTGGATCAAAATACGCCAGTGTCACAACTAGTTTGATAAAATTCTTTTGATAGAGGAGATTTAATTTGCCCAGGCCATATAAGCTAAGTCTAGCACTTAACTTGGTAATCTGCCCCTCTATGGATGCGTTTTTTCCTGTCAATCAGCATAAATCCTTAATTTAACCTGATTTTGTCTATTTACTAAGAGTCAAAGCATTTCTTCTTGTTCCCCTTGTTTTGCCTTATACCTTTTAGATTTTTTAAAGGCCTTATCCATAGCTGATATCCCCTCAGGAGATCGCTTTATCCCCTTCCCATTACAGTGCCTCCTCATATAGTCTGCTTTGCTCATTGAGGTTGAAGCTGCTAGCAAAATGAGGCCGATGCTTATCGTTGCTGCTCCCCAGTTTACCCTCATTTCCTGTCCTCCATTCTCGATGTCTATTCTTCCAAGATTTCCACCATAACTCTTTTTTTCAACTTTGCTGCAGCGGCTCCTACCAGGGTTCTAAGAGCAGTAGCTATTCTGCCTCCTTTGCCTATCACTTTGCCC
>JAUVZS010000260.1:0-2829 GCA_030602435.1 Clostridia bacterium | reverse complement strand
CAAGAATTGTTCGAGGTATACCAAAATCTTTATCTCAAATTTAAGGAGGATTTTGAGCATCTGGCGAAGATTGCCCAAATGGCAAAATCTTTGTAAAAAGGATATGAAGGCAGCGGTATTGCATGGACCCAAGGATATAAGATGTGAGGATGTTCCTATTCCCAAGATAGGAGTTAAGGATGTATTGATCAAAATAAAAGCTGTGGGGATTTGTGGCTCCGATATTCCCAGAGTAGGGGCAGGAGCAGCCCATTTTTATCCCATAATTTTAGGCCACGAGATCTCAGGAGAGATCGTGGAAGCAGGAGAAAAGGTAGAAAAGTTCTCCTTGAGAGATCGGGTAGCCGTCATTCCTCTTATTCCCTGTTTTACCTGTTCTGCCTGCCAGGAGGGTCGGTATTCGAGCTGCAGAAATTATGGTTTTATTGGCTCCCGGGTAAATGGAGGATTTGCAGAATTCGTAAGTGTTCCGGAGGCTAACATTATCAAGCTTCCAAAAGGGGTAAGCTTTGAAGAAGGTGCTTTTCTTGAGCCAATCAGCGTTGCTTTGTATGCTCTCATGCGAGGAGGATTTACAGCAGGGGAGAAGCTCGCCATTTTGGGCCTGGGAACTATTGGGATGCTTGTCTTACAATGGGCAAAAATCTTTGGGGCAAAGATGATATTTTGCTCTGATATCGTAGAGAAAAAGTTAGAGATTGCTCACCAGTTCGGAGCTGACTACTGTATCAACTTTACAAAAGAAGAGATGAGAAAAACCGTATTTGATAAGTGTGACGAGGGCCTCGATTTAGTAGTTGAGACAGTGGGAGTCCCTGCCACTCAGGTAAAGAGCCTGGAGTTGGTCAGACCCAGGGGCAGGATCGTTTACGTAGGCACCTCTCATGGGAACGTAAAATTTTCTGGCGATCAATTCGAAAGAATTATTCGTCGAGAAATAAACATAACCGGTTCCTGGATGTCATATTCACCACCTTTTCCAGGAAGGGCCTGGACTTTAAGCGCTCATTTTCTTGCGAAAAGAAGGATTAAAACTGACATATTAATTTCTCATAGATTTAAACTGGAGAAGATCAAAGATGCCTTTGAGGCAATGGTCAATACCTCTATTTTTTCTGAGAAGGTTACGATTATGTTCTAAGCGAAAATTTTAACCTCGGATAATTAATTTGAATTTAGTTCATAACAACCAAATATTAAGGATAATAAAACCTGTTTTCGGTAATTCATGATTTTGCTCTTTGAAAATGTCTCCGTCCAGACCTGTGATCAATGTGGAGAAATCTGGAGAAAAAAGGAGAACATATCCCCACTTATTTATAGCGTTTTATATGGAAATAAGATTTTCCCGTCCTACAAGATAAGTTCTTTTAAAGTAGGATATATCTTCAAGTAGCTATGATACCTCTCCCTATACTGTGAGTGCCGTTTGATATCTGGTTCAAATACTCTATCAATTTTTACCCACTGCTGAACACCTTCTTGTGGTGAGGTAAAACTATTAATACCTACACCAGCCAGGATTGCTGCTCCCAAGGAAGCAGCCTCAGAGACCTTGAGAGTACATACTCTTTTGCCTAAAACATTGGCCCTGAGTTGGAGCCATTTTTTAGATTTTGCTCCCCCTCCAATGGCTCGAATTTCCTCTATGGGAATACCTATCTGCTGCAGTTTATCCATATTTAGTCTCAGGTCATAGTTATTACTGTCTAGTATGGCTCTAGATATATCTTCTTTAGTAGTATCTATACTCGCCCTAAAATAGCGCCTTTGGATTTGGAATCCAGAGTGGGGGTTCCACTTCCCACAAAATGGGGTAGAACATATACATCCACTGGCTTAGGATTTGCTCTCTCCACTATTATATCATAGACATCCCGACCGGCTCTTTTAGCTTCCATTTTTTCCTCAAAACAGAAGGTATCTCTGTACCATTTAAGCAGGAGACCTCCGGTGAGATTAAAAGAAATGGTAGTATATATATCTGGACAAGTATGAGGGTAACAGCAGTAGTTATTCTCCAGCATTTTCTTACTTAAGAGTGGCTCTTTGATGGCAGGGCATAGTACATCTGATGTACCAATGGCATTCATAACCAAGCCCGGGGAAACCACTCCTGCTCCTAATGCTCCACAGGGTTGATCATGTCCCCCGGTAGTAACTATTACATCCTTTTTTAAAGTGAGCTCTTCAGCTATTCTAGGATTAACTTTGCCTACTGGATATCCAGAAGGTTTAGGAATAGACAGAAGCTCTTGACTCACTCCTGCCAATGATAGAATCTTTTCTGACCACTTTTTTTCTCTTATATCAAAGCACATAGTTCTTGCGGCAAGAGAATAATCAATAGCGGGGAAAGCTACCAGTTTAAATATGACAAAATCCTCCACACATAAAAACTTGTAGGCCTTACGGTAAATATCTCTTTGATTCTCTTTGAGCCACATTATCTTATTTATAGAGTACATGGGGTGTAGAGGCATTCCGGTAATCTGAAAGATTTCTTCTTTACCTATCTTTTCCTGCCACCATTGGCATTGGGGTTCGGTGCGTTTATCGAAGCTGACGCTAAAATTGTAAAGAGCCCTGCCATCTTTAGCAATTGGGACTACAGCCTCCCCTTGAGTAGATACACTTAAAGCTTTGATTGGATCAGGGTGAGTCTTGCTAGCTACATCAAAGATGACCTCTTTTACCTTTTCCCAGAGAAGATTTGCATCTAGTTCCATCCAACCCGGCTTAGGATGCAAAAGAGAGTACTCACGATAAGCCCCTGAAAGGAGAGCACCCTCCTCATTAAAGGCTACTGCTTTACATCCGGTGGTGCCA
>JAUVZS010000159.1:0-4167 GCA_030602435.1 Clostridia bacterium | reverse complement strand
CACAGCTTCTATTAATTCTGGCTGATCTTCACTCGAGCCAGCTATTATCACCTGAGGATTTTTTTCTATTACTGTTTCCAGGCTCATTTGAGGCCAGCCAGAAAGATCCCCGGCTATATTAGCTCCCCCCGCTTTTTGGACAAGTTCATCTATAAATGTTTCTGAGCCCGCTGTCCACAGAGGTTTATACCAGACTACATAGAGCACTCTTGGTTTATCATTTTCAGTTAGACTGCTCGTTCCAGAGAGTACAGCTTCCATTCTCTTTTTCATCTCTTCTACTAATTTTACTGCTTCTTCATCATTAGCGGTGATATTTCCCACCATAGTTATAGAAGAGATTATACCGTCAATATTTTTTGGACTTAAACCTATCACGGTATGGTTGAGTTCTTCCAGTTGATTAATTAATTTTACTGGATTACCATGGGAAGCCAGGATGAGGTCTGGCTCCAACTCAATGATTTTCTCCAGATTAGGATTATTGTAATCCCCAATTTTTTCTTTTTCTTCTGTTTGAGAAGGATAATTACAGACATTTGTAATCCCTACTACTTTTTCGCCTAATCCCAGTGCAAACAGAATCTCCGTGTTAGATGGCGCTAGCGAGATAATCCTTTCTGGTTGCTTGGTGATAGTTACCTCTCTGCCTAGATCATCAGTCACGATTAACCAGGGTTTCTTTGGAGGAAGTATTGCGATGCGATTGGTGAATATAGCCCAGGCCAGGATACAAGACGCAATTCCTCCTGCTATTAATACTGACAATATTATTTTTAAATTCTTTTTCTCCATTTTTTGCTTTCTCCTTTGAAGTTTGATTTAGTTTTTTTGTTTTTTTCCACCTTCATCCTTCTTTGCTACAGACAAACTAGGGATTGCTCCTTAGGAGCATACTTTTACTAGGACTCCGGCGATTAGTCCGCCAATTACATCATCCATAATGGGAGGAAGTTTTTTTAAGATACCTGGTTTTCTCCTGTCAAATCTCTCGAATTCAAATAGTGCCCGGCTGCCAGCAATATATTGGGCAATCTGAATTCCCAGTAGTTCATCGGCGATGAGGTGCACCGGGTCCTTTTCATACTCTTCCCCGGATAAACCAGGAATCAATCCTTTTTTTCCCGCTTCTTCTAAGTAGAGCCCGGCTGTAACCAGAACGCAAATGTTTATATCTTGAAATGCCTTTTTAAATTCTTTTCTTAGCTTCTTAGCTACTTCCTCCTTAGTTCCCAATTTTGCATGGGGAATATACATCTCTAGAGCTGTATCTATTAAATCCTCCAGATTTATTCCCTCTTCAGCCAATCTTTTCTCCAGGCCTAATGTTCTTTCTATGTTTTTGTCTTTCACTAAAGCACCTTTTTTAATGATATAAGTAGTTTAAGATTCTCCTTCTCAAGGTTGCCTCGTTGCTTCGCTCCTCGCAATAACGAACAAAGAATTTTCTTTACTATGTGCTCTACGCTAAACGCTATACGCTCTACGCTATTTTGAGGCAGTAATCTGAGTCAATATGCTCGGGTATTTCCTGCCTTCTAATCTGGTTAATATGCTCGGGTAAATAGCTTTAGCTATTTAGCCACAATATAGAAAAAAGGGCCAGGAGCTCAATAACTTCATTCAGTCCCCCCAAAGTATCTCCCGTAAGTCCTCCTATTCGTCTTTTTAAATAAACTATTAAAAGAAAATTAGCAGTCAGGACTATTCCAATAATATAGAAAAATTCAAGTTTAAATAAAACCAATCCCAGGCAGCTCGTTATCAAGCTTGCCCAGAAGATCTCCCCTGCCCTTTTATGATTGAAAAATACTTTAGCCAACCCTTCTTTCCGGGCATAAGGGGATAGATATGTTCCCATCACCATAGACCATCTTCCCACCACTGGCGTAAACAGCAAAGCATAGTTCTTACAACTGGCAGTTAATCCCACCAGGAGGGTAAATTTTAATAACAATAGACAGATGAGAGCAGTTATTCCTTTAGCTCCACTGGAGCTGTCTTTCATTATTTTCAATATTTCCCCTCTATTTTTACCACCACAGAGTCCATCAATGGTATCGGTAAATCCATCTAGATGAAGAGCGCCGCTGATTCCAACCCATCCTATAAGTACTAAAGCGCTGGCGATAAGAGGAGAGAGAAAGATCGAGGTTGTCAGATTAATCAAAATCAAGAGTCCCCCTATAATCATTCCCACTAAGGGAAAGAATGTCATCGATGAGGCGAAATCACTTTCCTTTACTTCTACTGGATGTCCCAGCGGAATTATAGTTAAGAACTGCAAAGCTATAAGTAGACCCTTCAATTTTGTTTCTCTTTCTCTGTAGATACTCCTGCTCCTTCAAAGGTAGCCATCTCGGTAAGTATTTTTACGGAGAGGTCAAGTAAGTTCATACCCAGAGCAGCTCCTGTTCCCTCTCCCAGTCGCATATTCAAATCAAAGAGAGGGGATTGATTAAGATAATCAAGGGCAATTTTGTGTCCCTTCTCCACCGATTTATGGGCAGCAAAGATGCGTTCTTTAACCAAAGGAGCAAGACCAGCAGCAATTAAGGCACTCGCCGTGGAGATAAATCCATCTATTACTATAGGAACTTTATATCTGGCAGCAGCCAATATACAGCCAGCAAGGCCGCCAATCTCATAACCCCCAACTTTACTTAAAACATCGAGAGGGTCTTGAGGATTGGGGCGGTTAATCTCAAGACCCTTTTCGATGACTCTTATCTTATTCTGAAGCTCAGCATCACCAATTCCTGTTCCCCTGCCTGTTACATCTTTAACCTTAGCTCCAGTCAGACAGGCTACAATAGCGCTGCTGGGGGTTGTATTGCCGATGCCCATATCACCAGTACCCATTATATCAATTCCATTTCTATTTAACTCATCTTCAAAAAGCATAATTCCTACAGTAATAGCCTCAACAGCTTCTTCCTCAGTCATAGCTGGACCCCTGGCTATATTTTTTGTGCCATATCCTATTTTTTTTATAAGAAGGTTTGGGTGTGGTTGTAAGCTCGCGGCTACTCCCATATCTACTATTATAACTTTTGCTCCTACTCCCCTTGCCAATACATTGATTGCTGCTCCTCCATTAAGGAAGTTATAAACCATCTGAGGAGTAACCCCCTGGGGAAAAGCACTTACTCCTTCTTCGGCTACACCATGATCGCCAGCCATGGTGAAGATTACCTTTTTTTCAAGGAGAGGATTTTCTTTAGCAGTGATTCCCACTACTCTTTTAGCCAGACTCTCCAATCTGCCCAGGCTGCCCCTGGGTTTGGTGAGGTTATCTAGCCTCTTTTGTGCCTTTTCCATAAGCTGGGTATTAATTGGTTCGATTGCCTGGATGGTCTCTTTTAATTTCCTCATAGGCCTCTCCTTTACTCCGTTAGATCCTTCTTTAATCTATTCCATGGATCTCGTTCTTAATAAAGGGTCTAACAGGGTTTAATTTTCAATGGTATTCCTGATACTACCAGATAGACCTGGTGGGCTGATTCAGCTATTATTTGATTAGCCAGACCAGCAGTGTCTCTGAATTTTCTTCCCAGTTCATTATCTGGTACTATTCCTTCTCCTACCTCATTCGATATGACGATAGTTGTATAATCAGCCTTCAAGATAATTTCAGCTATTTTTTTTATTTCTCCTAAGATGGTTTTCTCATCAATTCCATCTAGAAGAAGATTGGAAATAAGGAAAGTTAAGCAGTCTATAATAACCGCTTCATAAGAAGATTTAATATTAAGGAGAGCGGAGGCAATATCCTTTGTTTTTTCGACGGTTTTCCACTGGCGGGGTCGGGACTTTTTATGCTCTTCTATCCGTTTTTTCATCTCCTCGTCTTTGGCTACACCGGTAGCGAGAAAGAGCACTTTTCTGGAGATATTTTTTGCTAATTTGAGAGCATACTTACTTTTTCCACTCCTTGCTCCTCCGGTAATAAAGATGAGCTTTCCCATTTTTATTTTACTTTCCTCATTGTGCCATAACCTAGGTTAATATGCTCGGGTATTTCCTGTGTCAGTATGCTCGGGTGAATAGCTCTGGCTATTCAGCCAAATAGCTTTAGCTATTTAGCCATAAATGGCACCGCTACATTTAATAAAAAAATCACCTTCTTTGTTGTGCGCAAAGAAAGATCATTTCAAGAAAATAGAT
>JAUVZS010000028.1:0-9137 GCA_030602435.1 Clostridia bacterium | reverse complement strand
GTGGATGCTATGGGAGCAGAAAAAGGTTTAGACATAGTTATAGAGGGGGCTATAAAGGCAAAGAAGGTCAATCCAGAAATTGAAGTGGTCCTGGTGGGGGATAAAGAAAAGATCGAAGATGAGATTATCAAATCTAGTTTTAAGGAAGCTTCTTTTTCTATAGTTCATGCTCCCGAGATGGTTAAAGTGACCGATCCTGCTACAGTCTCAGCAAAGAAGAAAAAGAACTCTTCCATAACTCTAGCCTTAGACCTGCTCAAAGAGGGAAAGGTGGAGGCTTTAGTCAGTGCTGGCAACACAGGAGCAGTGATGACAGCCAGTCTATTTAAACTGGGAAAACTAGAAGGGGTAAAGCGCCCTTGTCTAGCAGTTGTTCTTCCAACCTTAAGTGGGGGACAGACAGTTTTATTGGATGTGGGGGCAAATGTAAATTGTCGAGCAAGCCATCTTTTCCAATTTGCCATTATGGGAAGTATATATGCCTACAAAGTACTCAGAGAAAGAGCCCCTCGCGTGGGTTTATTGAACATTGGAGAAGAGGAAAATAAGGGCAATACTTTGGCTCTCCAAACTTTTCAACTTCTCAAGGAATCTTCCTTAAACTTTGTTGGTAATGTAGAAGGCAGGGATATCACCAGCGGAAATGTAGAGGTGGTTGTATGCGATGGATTTACAGGAAACGTGATTTTAAAGTTTGCTGAAGGTTTTGCTGAGACTGCTCTTGAGATAATGAATGAAGAGATAAAGAAAAGCTTGCCCTTTTTAGGAGGGCTTTTATCTAAAAAATGGCTAGGACAAGCAAAGAGAGATCTTGATTATGCTGAATATGGAGGAGCGCTTCTTTTGGGCGTAAATGGGGTTTGTATAGTAGCTCATGGCGCCTCTTCCAGTAAAGCTATCAAAAACGCTATTTTGGCAAGTTTTGAATTTGCTAAAGGTCAAATAAATGAGCATATTAAAAGAGCTCTAGCTAGAAATAAAGAGGTGAGGGATGAAAATGAGGAAAAGTAGTATAGTGGGGACAGGGTCTTATATTCCCAAAAGAGTCTTGACTAATGCCGACTTAGAGAAAATGGTGGATACATCAGATGAGTGGATTACTACTCGCACAGGAATTAAGGAACGGCGAATCGTTGATAAAGATGAAGCAGCCTCAGATTTGGCTTATAAGGCTTCTATAAAGGCAATGGAAGCTGCAAATATTAAACCTGAAGAATTAGATATGATTATAGTAGCTACTATTACTCCAGATATGATTTTTCCTGCTACTGCCTGTGTCCTTCAGAAAAAACTGGGAGTGAGGAAAATAGCTGCTTTCGATCTGGAAGTTGCTTGCTCTGGTTTTCTTTATGGCATTAGCATAGCCAGCCAGTTTATCGCTACCGGAATGTATGATACTATTTTAATAGTAGCAGCAGAAGCTCTCTCAAAGATTGTTGACTGGCAGGACAGAAATACTTGTGTACTTTTTGCTGATGGAGCGGGAGCGGCAGTTCTAAAACCATCTGAGGGTGGTAACCAGATAATTTCCAGCTGTTTAGGAGCTGATGGGGAGGGAGCAGATTTGGTAGGAGTTCCTGCTGGAGGCTCCAGGCTGCCTGCTAGTTTAGAAACAGTAAGAAGCAGACAGCATTATATGAAGATGAACGGAAATGGGCTGTTTAAAGAGGCTGTGAAAGTAATGGTTCAGGCAGCGGATATCTCTTTGCAAAAAGGGGGTCTCACTTATAAGGACATCGATTTTTTCATTCCCCACCAGGCTAATATTCGTATTATAAAGGCCGTAGCTAAGCGAATGGGTTTAAGTATGGATAAGGTTTGCATAAATCTGGATAGATATGGGAATATGTCCGCTGCTTCGGTTGCTGTGGCCTTGGATGAAGCGGTAAGAGAAAAAAGAATAAAAAGGGGAGACAAGATACTTCTTACCTGCTTTGGAGGAGGGCTCAGTTGGGCTTCTTTGGTTATAGAATGGTAAAATCGTATATCGTATATCGTATATCGTATATCGTAATCGGTTTATTGATTTTATATGGGTCTTTCTTTGCTTTTGCTCAAGGACAGATAACCAGACTTACTATTTTTTCTAACAATCTGGGTTTAGTTGAAGGAGTAAAGATGATAGCCCTCAAGAAGGGAATCAATGAAGTAACTTTTGATCCTGTAAGTAAGGGGATAATTTTGGATTCTATCTATGCCAAAGCAGAAAAATGTGAATTTCGGGAACAAAAATATAGCTCTGATTCGTTTCTTTCCTGGAAAGTGAACTCTGAGGAGGAAGGAAGGACTCTACTGAGAGTAGTTTATCTGACTAGTGGTCTGAATTGGAAGTTAAACTATCTCTTAGAGATAAACAAGGAAAATACTTTTATGAAGATAGAGAGCTGGGCAACAGTAGAAAATAAAACTGGAATGGATTTCTTCCAAACCCCTCTTATTTTAACAACGCAATTGCCTTTATCGGTTGAAGAATCGATTTTTCCTGAGCATTTTTCGGACTTGTCATCACCAGCTTCCTCTTCTTTTCTTCCAAATATTTCCTATCCTATTCCCCATTTCACTTTTAAAGATAAGGAGAAAAAAAGAATCTTACTTTTTTCTAAGGAAAATGTTCCTATCACAAAAGTATATCTTTTCGATGGAGAAAAGTATGGAGAAGAGGTGAGAGAAGAGCTATGGTTTACAAATGAAGAGGAAAAGGGGTTAGGTATACCTCTGCCTGAGGGACAGGCATATATTTATCAGACTGGTTCTGAGGAAAGAATGATTTTCCTGGGAAGGGTTCATCTTCCTGAAATTTCTCCCCAGGAAGTAGGAAAAATCTATTTAGGATCTGCAAAGAACATGGAAGGGGAAAGAATACAGATATCCATGAGTTCCTCGGAATCTTATGAGGACGAGGATGGCCATAAGATAATTCTTAATGAATATAGTTATAGAATAATTCTTTATAATAAGAGGCAGGTACCTACAGCGGTTAAGGTGGTGGAGCATTTCTATGAGGAGTTAGTAAGTCTAGAGAGTGAACCTTCTCCCTATGTGCAGGGGAAAGATTTTGCCATTTACCAGGTCGAGATTCCTCCTCAGGAGAAAAAAGAGATTGAGTATACAGCAAGAACTAAAACCAGTCGTTAGTATTTAGTGAATAGTCGTTAGTAGAAAGAAAAGGAAAAAAGAAATACATGAATAGTAAACGATGTATAGTATCTCGTTGTTTGTTTGAAAGTCTTTTTACTAAATACTAACGACTAAATACTAGCGACTAATTAGGGGAGGTTATAAAATAATGGCTGTTTCTATTGAAAAATTGCGGAATATAGTTTTAATAGGAGGGCAAGGTACAGGAAAAACATCTTTAGCTGAGGCTATGCTCTATCAGGCAAAAATAATAAATAAAATGGGAAATGCAAGGCAGGGAAACACAGTCTCTGACTATAACGACATAGAAAAGAAGCGAGAATTTAGTATATATCCCTCCTTACTTCACTTAATGTGGCAAGATTATAAAATCAATCTTCTGGATGCTCCTGGTTTTGCTGACTTTGTGGAAAAAATAATTCCTATCCTTAGGGTCGTGGAGACAGCTCTACTAGTTATTTCTCCCTCAATGGTAGCAGGCAGTGAAACAAGAAGAGCCTGGCAATACACAGCTAAGGAGAAGGTTCCCTCTTTAATATTTGTCAACAAATTGGATGAAGAAAAATTGGATTTTACTGAGCTGGTTAAAAAAATCGAGGATGAATTTACTATTTCTTGCTTGCCTTTACAACTTCCCTTAACTCAAAATGGGGATTTTTGTGGGCTAGTTGATCTCCTCCGGCTAAAGGCAAAAATATATGAAGATGGCAAGGTTAAAGATGTTCAAATCCCTCAAGGATTACAAGGAAAAGTAGAGGAGTTAAGGAAGAAGCTGGTGGAGGCTGCGGCAGAAACAGATGATACTCTCATCGAGAAATATCTGGGAGAAGAAGAGTTGAGTCAGTCCGAAATCAAAGAGGGATTAAAGAATGGTATGGTTAAAGGTGCTTTTGTTCCCCTTCTATGCGGCTCTGCCGTTAAAGATATAGGGATAGACCTTCTTTTGGATACTATGGTGGATATTTTACCTTCCCCTCTTTCCGAAGAAGTAGAAAAGAAGGGGCTATCTGCTTTTGTCTTTCAAACTCTGTCTGAGCCTCATCTGGGAGAGTTGAGCTTGTTCCGGGTTTATTCAGGTATCCTTTCTTCGGGGAATAGCGTCTATAATTCTACAAAGAAAAGAGAGGAGAAAATTGGGCAGATTTACCTGATACAGGGTAACTCCCGGGAAGAGGTTTCCCAGATAGCTGCTGGTGATATAGGGATGGTGGTCAAACTTAAGGATACCGATACAGGCGATACTTTTTCCACGAAGAAAAATCCAATGATTTTCCCTCCTTTGGAGCTTCCTCAGTCTGCCACCTCTACAGCTCTTAAGCCTAAAGGGCAGAAGGACGAACAAAAGATGAGTACTGCCTTGGCTAGATTAGTTAAAGTGGATCCTCTTCTTAAAGTAGAGGCAGATAAGGAATCCGGCCAAACTATTCTCTCCGGAAGAGGCGAGGTACATCTAGAGATTGTCATAGAACGTTTAAAAAATGAATTCAATGTGGAGGTAGAGACAAGCAAGCCAAAAGTTCCTTACCGGGAGACTCTTACTACAGCTGCGGAGGCGCAGGGGAGATACAAAAGGCAAACAGGAGGTCACGGGCAATATGGAGATGTTTGGCTTCGTATCCAACCTTTAGCGCGAGGGGAGGAATTCAGATTTGTTGATAAAATTAAAGGGGGAACGGTTCCTTCTCGCTACATTCCTGCTGTGGAAAAAGGAGTTAGAAAGGCTTTAAAGAAAGGGATTTTAGCCTCTTGCCCTGTAGTAGATATAGAGGTTACTCTTTTTGATGGCAGTTATCATTCTGTGGATTCTTCTGATATAGCTTTTCAAATCGCTGCTTCCATGGGGTTTAAAAAAGCACTTCAGGAGGCTAACTCTATCCTCCTAGAACCAATTGTTGAAGTCGAAATTGAGGTTCCTGATGAATTCATGGGAGAGACTAATGGCGACCTGAATTCACGCAGAGGCCGAATTTTGGAGGTAGAGCCTTTTGGAGGAAGACAAAGGATAAAAGCACACGTTCCCCTGGCTGAACTTCATAACTATTCTACATCTCTTCGCTCTATAACCCAGGGAGAGGGAACCTTTGCCAAGAAGTTTTCTCATTATGAGAGAGCTCCTGATGAAGTTGCCCAAAAGATAATCGCTCAGGCAAAGAAGCCGTAAAATGCCTCAGGACGTTTCCCGAGTTAATATGCTCGGGTAAATAGCTTTGGCTATTTAGCCACTTTTCTTCTGTCGCTGTATAGAAGCTTTGGATTGTTTCTGCTCGGCTTCTCGCTTCGGGAAAAATACAAACTCGTCGCTTCACTCCTCAAACAGTGTATTTTTCTTTTTCCTCCACTCAAAGCCTCGTTAAGGTAGCTTCTATAAGGCTCCTTCAGAAAATGTCCTTCGGCAAACGTATTCAAAAAACTTACAGCTTTTTCGGGTGAGGGGGCACGAGATACGAACAACGAGCGACGAACAACGAATTAGAAGGAGATAAGTACATGGCAGTGGCAGTACTCGATAGATATAGGGACATAAGATACAGGGTAGTTAAATGGCGCTCTGAGGCAAGCCTTGTTTATAAAATTATTTTTGCACTGAGTATGGCCTGTTTTACAGGGCTAGCAGCACAGGTCAGAGTTCCACTTCCATGGACTCCGATACCCATTACTGGCCAGACATTTGCTGTGCTCTTAAGTGGGATACTACTTGGCAGATGGTACGGAGGTCTTAGTCAGGTTTTTTATATAGGAGCTGGTGCGGCCGGTCTACCATGGTTTAATGGCTGGAGTGGTGGGATATCTCACCTTTTAGGACCCACCGGAGGATATCTAATCGGCTTTATTCTGGCCGCTTTGTTCCTGGGTCATTTCGTGGATAGATATATTAGAGCCAGAAGTTTTTTCCCCATGTTTATTCTTATGCTCTTTGCCAATTTTATTCTCATTTATTTACCAGGGCTGCTCCAATTAAGTGCAGTTACCGGGGTAAGGGATATTTATAAGCTATTAATGATGGGGGCCATACCATTTATATCTGGAGATATAGTGAAGCTCATAGCCGCAGCAGCCCTGGCAAAAGCCATCACTCCAAAGCAGGCTTATATATTCCGTAAAGAATTCTGATTCTTATATATTCCGTAAAGCATTCTTATGCTTATATATTCCGTAAAGGATTCTTATCCTTATAATAATTCAATCTCTTCCAATAAACAATAGCATCTTCATCAGTATCTGCGTAATATTTGGAACGTAGAGCTACCTTCTTAAACCCAAATTTTTTGTAAAACTTTTGAGCAATTAAATTGGAGGAACGGACCTCTAGAGTAATTGTGTCTAAGCTCTGCTTTTGTATCTCTTTAAGGAGATACTCCAGCAGGCGGCTGCCCAGCCCTTTTCTTTGAAAGGATGGATTTACAGCCAAAGTAACCAGATGAGCTTCGTTTTTTATTTTCCAATACCCCCCATAGGCAACTAAGCGATTTTGGTATTCTAGGAGATAATAAAAGGCAAATTTTTCCTTCTCAAGCTCAACAGAAAATATGTTAGAAGACCAGGGGCTAGGAAAGGAAAGTCTTTCTATCTGACTAACTTCTGGAATGTCCTCTTTCCTCATTCGGCGAATTCTTATTTTTTCTTTCATTGCATTGTTCATGGCACAATTAACTCTAATACGCTACTCGCTACCCGCTAAACGCTGTGTGTTACGTTAGGAGAGGATATGTAAAGTGGAACTAAGGTAGAGACTTCGTCTATTTTCCCCTTTTTAATTTTTTCTTCTCCCAGCTTAAGCAAAGCTCTGGCAAGGGAAGTTTCTTCCAGGAAAAAAAGAGAAGAATTCTTTATCTTTTTTATCTCTGAAGCAAGATCCTTGCATTCCCTAAGGGTAAGAAAAGTCACCTTTTGAGGAGAAAATTTCTCGAGAGTTTGTCCAATGATCTCTTCCAGGGGAAGAAATAGGTATTTACTTAGTCCTAGGAGCTTTTCTTCATCTTTTTTATAGAATCCCGCGTAAAGTTTATTTCCATAGGCTCTATAAAGTGGGCAGATTATTCCTTTGGCGGGGGTGGAGGCTGCCCAGGTGTTAAGAGTGGGAACTCCTACCAGAGGAATTTCCAGAATAAAAGCGAGAGATTTTGCCAGACTCAAACCGATTCGCAGGCCTGTAAAGGAACCCGGACCCAGGCTAACCACGATGCCTTCTAAATCTTCGGTCCTTAGTCTTTTTTCTTTAATTAGGGTATCTAAAAGAGGAAGTAGTTCTTTGGATGAGGAATGGGGAGCTAGTATTTGTTTAGTTAAAATCCTCTTTCTATCCCCTAAACATAAAACTCCTTTTTTTATTGAAGTATCTATTCCTAATAAAAGCAAACTAACCTCTTTAATTTTTCTATTACTTTATTATAAGATGAACCATAGGATTCTAAGGTGATTTTCCTTTTAGATAAGTTTACTATCTCTAGCTTTATTTTTAGAAATTCTGGGGGCAGAAGATCCTTCATTTTCTCTGCCCATTCGATGGCTACAATCCCGTTCTTTTCATAAAAATACTCCTCATACCCCAAAGATGAAATTTCTTCCAGGCTGGCTAAGCGGTAAAGGTCTAAATGATACAGAGGAACACGGCCGCTGTATTCATGGATAATAACAAAGGAAGGACTTTTAATTATGTTATTAATCCCCAGGCCTTGACCTATCCCCTGCACTAAAGTAGTTTTCCCACTGCCTAATTCTCCTGCCAAAGCCACAATTGAGCCAGGAAAAAGACTCCGACCTAGATTTTCTCCCAGTTGTTTAGTCGCCTCAGGATTTTCTGTTAGTATGGTAAGCATTTTGTATTGCCTGGATTTTTTGAGAAAGTTTCCTCGTAGCTAGACCTACATCCCTCTCTTTGAATATAGCACTCATCACTGCTACTCCGTCAGCCCCTGCTTTTAGGGTTTCCTCTGCATTATCCAGATCAATTCCTCCTATAGCCACTACAGGGATCCTCACAACCTCCTTGATTTGGGAGATTATTTTAGTTCCTTTAGGGGGGCCAGCCTCAGGTTTGCTGGGAGTAGCAAGTATGGGGCCCATAGCCAGGTAATCAGCACCTTCTTTTTCTGCTTGCCGGGCCTGTTCTATGGAATGGGTGGAAATTCCGATAATCTTATCTTCTCCTAAAATCTGCCGAGCCATTAAGATAGGTAAATCCTCTTGTCCTATATGTAATCCATCTGCCCCGGAGGCAATGGCTATATCAATCCTATCATTGACTATGAAAAGAACAGGGGGATGGATTATTCTTCTCATTAAAAGAGCTCTTTTTAAAAAAGGTCTTAAAGGCAAGGTTTTTTCTCGTAGTTGAACCAGGGTAGCCCCGTTAGCTACTACTTCCTTTATTCTTTTTTCAAAATTTTTTTCCTTTATTAGACTAGAGTCGGTAATTACATAAAGGCTAAGATTAAGCTCTTTATGGAGTCTCATTTCTACTTGTTTTTCTAGAGAATAAGTCCGGAAGCGAAGTTTCTTAAACTGTTGTCCTAAGAGAGGAGAAAGCAATTTACCAAACTCCTCCAAGCTCCTCTCTGCCTCTTGGACTCTTCTAAAATTGGCTCTGATCAATTCCTTCACTTTTCCTCGCCCTTCCTCCTTGAGTTTAGCTCCTACATCTTTTTCAGAATTTCGACAGCTTATGAGCTTTTTCTCATCAAAGCCGGGGACTACTTTTATTACCTTTATCAGAGAATGGCGTAGTTCCTTGACCTTCTTGGTAAGGGAGGAATCATCCAGGATAAACCTTATTCCATCTTCTATGACTCTTAATCCCTCGCTGGCACGATTGAGATTTACGTCCATTATTCGATAAATTGCTTGTTCAGAATTCATGTTCTCGTACCTCGTCGTTCGTACTTCGTACTTCGTAAACCAAACTGCTACATTGTGCCATAACCTGAGTTCTAATCTGGTTGATATACTCGGGTATTTCCTGTGTCAGTATGCTCGGGTGAATAGCTCTGGCTATTCAGCCA
>JAUVZS010000068.1:0-6566 GCA_030602435.1 Clostridia bacterium | reverse complement strand
ACGCTCTCATCTATCAAGACCGGCTTCAACCTTGAAAGCTGACGCATGTCAAAGTGATGGTTATCAAGTTCTCTTTCTGTAGGTTGTTCCACATAGAGTATTGAGTCAAAGACAGGAGAATTTTCATCCTTAAGCGCCTTGAGGTAATCAACCATGTAATCCGGGTTTTCGCACATTTCATTTGTATCTACCGTCAGATAATATTTTCTCCTCTCATTTTCCTCTATAACCTTTGCCACCTCAGTAGTACGAGTTATGTCCCATTTCAAGTCGTTGCCCTTCAGTTTTATCTTAAAACAATATATCCCCTCGGCCTGGATCCATTCATCTAAACTTACCGGGAGTCCATCATGAGGATCTTCCTGGTTAACTTCCTTTTTTCTCAGCTTATCTGCCCCTCCAACCAGATGAAAAATCGGCAAGAATTCTTGGTAATTTCCCCTTATATAGTTGGAGATGTATTTGCTCTTATGTTTGCCTCCCAGAAATCTACTCAAATCGTATTTCATGAAATCAGGGCCATATCCCTGATAAGAGCATATACCATTTGTTTTTCCAAAACCATCATGAAGAGCAGCGTCAATGGAGGAGGCGCACATAAGTGTAGTTAAATCGGGAATACCCACAGGAACATGCATCTTCCTTTTCACCTCCAGGGCTATCCTTTCAAACTGGGGTTCTAAGTCAAAATAAATGTCGAGGGGATGAGCATATTTTTCACAGTTATTAAATAACTTGCATAGCTTCAAGCATAGCCTTTGCATGACCTTATCTTTTGAAGAATGAGATAACATTCTACCTGGAAAGGCCCAAGCATCACTTAAAAGGACACTTCCATAGCCTGTGGCTCTATTTCCCCTTTTGTTTTCCACTTTGGCCTTGACAGTAAAAAGGGTAATATCTTCTACATATCCTGAGCCAAATTTTAACGGTACCCGAAACTTAATAGAGGAGAACCTCGGCTCAACCGCGAGTATTCTTACATCAGTTAACATCGTTCCTTCTGGACCTTTCCTGGACAATTTTTGAGGTTTCCAGCATTGCCCTCAACAAATCAGGCAAGATTGAACCATGTCTTTATCTTATTTGGCGAAGGTATTCCCTTTCTTTGCTAAGTGTTCAGTTCTAGTCTTATCATATTGCAATAATACACCTAAGACTTTCTCCGGTGAGTGGATAATTGTTTCATAAGCTTTAGCTGCGTCACTGACATGAAAGCGATGGGAGATAAGACTCTGGATATCCACTTTTTTCTCAGCTACCATCTTTAGATATTCCTGCAGATTCCGATTTTCTGTCCAGCGTACATAATCCAGGGGATAGTTAGTCCCTTCCTTTTCATAAACAGAATCACCATGACCAGGACCGCGACCTCGCGAAATTAAGATGTCTATTTCCTTAACCTCTGCTGGAATTTCCCTCTTAACAACGCCTACAATCACCACGCGTCCTCTCTGCCTAACAGACCGACAGGCTTGATGCATTGGCTCAACTGAGCCTGGAGCTTTTGCACAGACAATGGCAGCATCAACACCCACCCCCTTAGTATAGCTAAACGCTGCATTGACTATATCATCCTTGTTGGGATTAAGCAACATGTTAGCACCGAGCGAAAGAGCCTTATCTCTCCGCGCTTGAATTGGATCAACACCGATTACCCTAGCTCCCATGACCCTTGCTATTTGAGCTATGAGTTGACCTATCATACCAAGTCCGATAACGAGAACTGTTTCTCCTAACTCAATCTGGCAACGGCGTAGAGCATGCATAGCAGTAAGACCCGAATTACTTGAGGCTGCCTCTTCGGTTGTAACACCAGTCGGAACTTTAGCCATCATGTTTTTTGGTATGTAACAAATTTCCGCGTGGTAAGCAAACCCCATACCAGTGCACGCTACAAAATCTCCCAGGGTATATCCCTCTAAGTTAGGTGATTTTTGGACAATTCTGCCAGCACTTTGATAACTCAGGGGTGTTTGTTTTGTGCCGTTTCCCGGATTATTTCTGGCAGCGATGATACAACCTGCCTCGCTGCCGCTACCAATGAAAGAACAAACAGTCTTAATTATCGCTCCTTTCCCCTCCAATGCAGGTGGGTCTACATCCCTGATGAGGATCTTACCTTGGTCATTCAAAAACACCTTTTTCATGTTTTCATTATCCCCCTTCGTCTACTAGTGTGTAGAGGCCTTAAGTTAAATTATTAGTTTTTTCCCGGTATCTGCTGCTTCCTGAGCGAGACAGGCTACTTTATTTGCTCGGATAGAAGCAGCGTCTGGAACTATTGGTTCATAGGGAGTGTTCTCTAAGGATTCAAGCCAATCTGCTACTACTGATACGTTATCCGTCAACTGCGAACTTTTAAACTCTTTAATCTTATTTCTTTGAGTCTGAATCCAGACAGACTTACCAAATCTCAGATTAACCTGACCTTTGGTTCCCACAATGTTCAACCGGTAATCACTCCAACTATCCCACCCATCGGGCAAGAATCTATTTTGTTCTACCAGCGCTGTTCCTCCATTTTCCATCTTAAAAAACTCAGCACCGCTATCTATTAGATTGGGCATCTCAGGATGACTCAGATTACTTTCGTAAGCAGTAACCTCGATAAATTTTAATCCAATTATCCACTCAATAACATCAAGAGAGTGGATGGCCAGGTCAAGAATTGGACCGCCACTACGGTTTTTATCTAAGAACCAGGGAGGACGCTCTTCTTTTCTTAATTTTACCGACATTTTAGCATAACACTGAACTGGTACACCGATTTCTCCACTTTCTACAATCTCTTTCACTTTTCGATATTGTGCGTTCCCTCGGAGGGTTAAAAGCATCAAAAATCTCAACTTATTTTTCTGAACTAAGTCCTCTATCTTTTTCACCTCAGATAACCTTATTGCCATCGGTTTGTCGGCAATAACATGGCATCCTCTCTCCAAAGCTTCTATGATAACTTTCGCCTTTAGATCATTCTCATTGGCCACGGCTACTATGTCCGGCTTCTTCTCCTCAAAAAGTTTCTGGTAATCTGTATAAATAGCTGTGGTAAATAATTCTTTTGCCCAATTTTTCTGCTTATCTCTCACAGAGACACCCACAATTTCCAGTTTCTGACCATCTAAATTGGTTATCTCCTCAATATGAGTTTCACCACCAACAATCACTACGCGCATCATTTGCAACCTCCCCTATGATATGTTGTCCTATATTAAGACGCCGCCTTCCTCCCCACCTACAAGGGGCGGGGCATCCGGCGGCGTTTTTCCTCGTAAGAGAACCTCAAAAGTAAAAAATGTTTACTTACTTAATGAGAACTACCTCAGTTTTTAGTTTACTCTGACAACACCGCACCTACTTTTTCATCAAGATTTGCAACTGTTTCTGCCACAGTCTGTTCACCCGCATACAACAAATCATATTCACCGCCTATTATGCCCCATATCTCATCTCCTCTGGCGTGCCAATCCCCTGGGGTCGGGAGTATCGATTTCCCACTAAGAGCAATCTCCACAATTTCACGTAGATGCGCCTCCATCTGGTAGACATAATAGTGTGGATTGTCTGTTTCTGGATCTAAAATGTCCTTAAAAGGGGGTAGTGAACCAAATTTTTGTGTCCAAATAAGGGCAGAGCCTTCCCTCCCACAGTAAGCTTTAAGCAATTTCCAAGCTAATTCAGGATTCTTCGTAGATGCGAATATGAAGCCACTGTCCGCGTAATTAGCCGGTAGAACCTGGGGCTTGCCTTCAGGTGTAGGAGGTAGAAGAGTTCCCCAGTTGAAATCTGGGTGAATCGCTGGTCTCCAACCATAGGGGTTGGACCCCACAGTAGCAAGTATACCCGTCCTTCCTTCTATGAAGAACTTCGACTCCGAACCCCACGCGCCCGACATCCGAAGATATCCATCATTCACCAGACCTACCAGAAACTCGAGAGCCTCCACATTTTCAGGAGCGGAATAGGTAGCTTTTGCCCCCTCTCCGATAATATCTGTAGCCATAGCTCCATTCGTGATCAGAAAACCATCTGTTAGAACGCTCATAAAGACCATTCCGTCCCGAGTGACTGTACCGTCAGCGTCTTTCTTTGTTATTTTTTCAACCACCGCTCTGAGCTCACTCCAAGTCTTAGGAGGCGTCAGACCTTCCTCTCTGAATATATCCTTATTATAAAAATATCCAGGCTCCAGCGCCCAAGCAAACGGAAGAGCGTATACCACCCCATCCCACACAATAGATGCATTAGGAAAAACTCCATCCATGTACGCACCCGTATCTATTCCATCCGGTCCTTCTATGAACTGCTCTAGCGGTATGAGCAGCCCTCTGGATGCAAAACGGGGGGCACCTATGTACCTGCATACATCTGGAAGAGTACCAGCGACGGCACTTGTAAGGATTTTCTCATTAAAGGCACTCCAGGGTATTCCTTCGAAGTCAACCTTTATACCAGGATTTTTTTCCTCCAAGTTCTTCCATATTATATTACGCACCAGATCTCTTAATGGGGAAGCTGTTGCCCACATCCTTAGTGTAACTTTCTCTGCTCCAGAAGCGGAAAAGACGCTGAGGAGAGAGATCACCATTAAAAACCCCAGCACCAAACACACTACTTTCTTCATTCTTTTCTCCTTTTTATCTTTGATATTCATCATTACCCTTTTTTTATTCAACCTAGCTCAAACTGCTGTGAAAGCTCCCAGGGAGAAATTAATTTTTTGATGCTTTTCTCCTACCAGAGCTTTCTTTTTAGCTCAAAGCTAGACTGGCCTGTTTATTTCCCCACCTCCTTCAGGCTTTTAATTCTAGCTTTTCTTTCTCTATCGGGAATCGGAAAACATAGTCTCGGTTTTTTTTCGGCCAATTAACGGACTCAACGATTTTGGCCCTTGCCACCCTTGCCTTTATGTATCATTTTAGATGATTAAGAGCACGAATACTAAATGCAGAATACTAAATTCATTATATACAATTTATTAAGAAAGTCAACCCTTATTCTTCTTATTCTTTAAGCCCTGATAGAGATGTTCCTTTTGTGAAGTGCTTTTGAAGTAAAAGAAATACGAGCACCATAGGTAAAACAACTATTGTAGCTGCAGCCATCATTACATTCCACTGTTCCAGAGTTCGCTGTTCTCCTTGAAAAATGGCAAGTCCCACCGCAAGCACTCTCATGCTTTTGCTTTGGGTCACAACAAGGGGCCATAGAAGTTTATTCCATCTGAAGGTAAAAGTGAAAATAGCCAGAGCTATTATTGCCGGTTTAGCCAGAGGAAGCATTATCTGGTAAAAAATCCGAAATTCTGAGCACCCGTCTATTTTGGCAGCAGATCTTAGCTCTTCTGGAAGTCTTACAAAGAATTGACGGCAAAGAAAAATACCAAATCCTGTTACTACAAAAGGAAGCATCAAGCCAGCAAAACTGTCGAGTAATCCTATCCCCCCTTGACCTAAGAGGTTGTTCCCACCAGCGAGAGGAAAAAATTTTATTATTAGAAACTGAGGAATTAGTCTTGCTGAATCAGGAATCATCATGGAAAATAAAATTAGTAAAAATAAAGTATCTCGACCAGGAAACCTTAATCGAGCAAATGTGTAACCTCCAAGTGCACAGAAGAACAAGGTAAACACAGTGCTTCCTACAGTGAAAATAACTGAATTTAAAAAATATCTGGAAAATTGTGCTCCAATCCAGGCTTCAACATAAGGCTCAAAAGTAATATTTCTAGGGATGAGCACAGAGATAGCTTGGGAACCAAGGCCGCTAGGTTTAAGAGACATAGATATCATCCATAGAAAAGGCAAGATCATAAAGAAAGAAATAACTCCAAGAGACACATAGAGACACACCTCTAACACTTTAGAATACAGTTTTTTATTGAAATTCATCTATTTACTCCCTTTTACCCTTCTCCGAATTTTAGTACTTTCAGGTAAAGTATTGAGAGGGCAAAGATCATCATTGCAAGGATGCATGAAATGGCAGAGCCTTTTCCGAAACTTAACGATCTGAAGCTGACTATATAAAACCAGTAGATAATACTCATAGTAGAATTTGCTGGTCCTCCCTCGGTCATGATATAAGGCTCTTGAAAAATCTGAAAAGCACCAATGGTAGCTAATACAAGTATAAAGAGAACCACAGGTTTCAGCAGTGGTAGTGTTATATACCAAAATTGTTGTACATGGCTAGCTCCATCAATCTTTGCCGCTTCATAATAACGCTCTGGTACCCCCTGGAGTCCAGCCAGGAGCAGAACCATAGAAAATCCTACATTTCTCCAAATACTCATAAACATTATAGAAGGCAAAGCCCACCGTATGGTCCCAAGCCAATTTATAGGTTTGATTCCAAACAGAGACAAAAAGTGGTTTATAAACCCCCAACTGGATGGCGCATACATGAGCCTCCATACTAACGCTGCCGCAATAACAGGAGTAACATAAGGTAGATAAATACAGGATCTAAAAACCGCTCTCCCCCGTAAGGATCGATTCACCAATATGGCAAATAACAGCCCCAAAAGCATAGTGGGAAAGACAGTTCCTGCCACAAAAATAGAG
>JAUVZS010000062.1:0-6868 GCA_030602435.1 Clostridia bacterium | reverse complement strand
TTGTCGGCAATCGGTTTAATGGCTTCAGCCTGTTCTGAATAGCTGGCCTTAAGAGAATTAATTTCTTTCATCAAATCATTTGTCGTTTGGAAAAAGTTATCTTTAAGTTGCGTGATTATCCACATCTGATCATCAATTACTTTCTTGGCTTCCCTTAACTGTTCCGCTAAAGTTTTCTCTTGGGCTATAATTGGCATCTGAACCCACAATACAACTAATAAAATTGCTACTCCTCCCCATCCTAATCTCCTGAAAATTCTCCTGAAAATCTTTTTCCCTAGCATTTTATAACTCCTCCCTCCCTTCAGGCATTTAGGAAATACCTCGGGACTCTTTCTCCTCCTTTTCACTACCTTCCCACTTCATCTTTTATATGATCACTCCTTCCTATGAACCCCTTACCCAGCATGCTCAGTTAGATAGGGGTAAATTAAGAATCTTTGCTATAACATATGTTATTATAGACTTCAATATCAATTTAATATTTAAAGCCTACAACTTTCAATTCACTATTCACCAAATACTATCCACTAACGACTGGTTTACTTCACAGAAGTCTCTTTAGACTCGAGAGACTTGAGTTTAATAACTGGTTTCTCTCCTACTCCTAGCTCCTTTTCTAGATTCTTTACTCTTATTACCAGGTCATTTACTTTCACCATAAGCATGGCTATATCTTCTTCAGTCTGCTGCGCCAATTCTCTGGTTTCTTTTATAGCTTGATTGGCTCGAATTTGTGCCGCTACAGCTATCTCCTTTGCTAAAAAAACCTCATCTTCAAGAGATTTTACTTTATCCTTGAGCTCTTTTATACTCGCCTGTAATTCCTTATTAATCTTAGCCTGTTCTTCAACCTGTTCTTCTACTTTAGTTATGCGAGCTATGCGCACACTTGCTTCAGCTATAAGCTCACTGACCAATTTACCCTGCCACAGTGCTAATTTATACAAAACCTCCTCTTTAGCCCTGGCAACTTCTAACCTTTCCTTTGTTCCTTCTGTGGTTATCTCCTTTAACTGGGCAAAATCCTCCCATAAAATTTTCAGCTCATCCAAGATTTCTTTAACGGAACCACTTGAAGATGACTGCTCAGCCATTCCTATGCCAGTTGTCATACACAAAACTGCAGCCAACACTACTATCCCTATTCCCATCTTCTTTAGCATCTTATTCCTCCCTAATATTTATTTAGCCTAATATTTATTCAGAAACGATCCTAGAACCATAATGCCACCAAAAATCCCAGGCCCAAAAGCAATCTTTGAATCTTGAGTGCTTTAATCTCCCCTGTCAGAGAACTTACTTGAACCTGGAGGTCGGCATTGTCTGCTATCAGAGAGTCTATTTGAGCCTGGAATTCAGTGTTTTCCGCTGCCAGAGAGTCTATTTGAGCCTGGAATTCAGTGTTTTCCGCTGCCAGAGAGTCTATTTGAGCCTGGAGATCGGTATTGTCTGCTGTCAGAGAGTCCATTTGAGCCTGGAATTCAGTGTTTTCCGCCTCCAGAGAGTCCATTCGAGCTTGAAGTTTCTCAGTTGCTCCAAGGAATTCCTCGGTCAGGCTTTCGATGTTTTTTTCAAGAGAGTCGGCTTTCTCCATCAACTCACTTGCTATTCCGAAAAGGCTATCAAAATTACTTTTGAGCTGCTCGACTACGAACATCTGACCAGCTAGTGCTGCCTTAACTCCTGCTAATTCGTCTGTAACTTCTTCTTGGGCCATAACTGGTACCTGAGCCCATAACACAGCTAAAATTACTAACCCTCCCCACCACGATCTACTGAGTATTTTTTTTCCTCGCATTTTCTACAACTTCCTCCTTCCTTGATATTCCATGAAATCTTAAATTTTACTCTTTCACCTCCTTCCTTTACTACCTTTTTTTCTATATTTATTGAATTGAAAATATCTTAGCATACCCTTCAGTAACTGTCAAGGGAACGCGGTTGAGACCGACTTATCTCCTCTGGATTGGCAATTCTGCCTTTAATAGCTGAAGCAGCGGCTACTGCTGGGCTAGCCAGATATACCTTGCTTTTAGGATGCCCCATTCTCCCTGTAAAATTACGATTAGTAGTAGCTACTGCTACTTCCCCTTCTCCAAGCACTCCCATGTGCCCTCCTAAACAAGGTCCACAGGTAGGAGGACTAATTACTGCCCCTGCCTCTAAGAAAACTTGAAGTAATCCCTTCTTTAAAGCCTCTAGATAAATAAGAGGTGTAGCGGGAATAATTATTAATCTTACCTGGGAATGAACCTTCTTCCCCTTGAGAAGACCTGCTGCTATCCTCAAATCCTCAAAATGCCCATTGGTACAACAACCAATAACTACCTGATCAATATGTATTTCTCCTAATTCGGATATTCCTTTTGTATTGGAGGGAAGAGAAGGCAAGGCCACCTGGGGTTCAAGCCTGCTAACATCGTATTTTTTAACTTCTAGATATTCAGCCTCAGGATCGCTATGATAAAGAGAGTAATCTCTTTTGTTTCTTCCCTGGACAAACTGGAGGGTAATTTCATCCGGTTCTATAATACCATTTTTTGCTCCCGCTTCTATAGCCATATTACACATAGTAAACCTTCCAGCCATACTCAGGCCTGATATTACCTCACCACTAAACTCCATACTCTTATAAGAGGCTCCCTCTACTCCTATATCACCAATAGTATAAAGAATAAGATCCTTAGCTGTAACCCATTCCTTGAGCTTACCCTTATAAATGAACTTAATGGTTGAAGGAACCTTAAGCCAAATCTTACCGATAACCATAGCTGCAGCTAGATCTGTACTTCCTACCCCACTAGCAAAAGCCCCCAGAGCCCCTGCAGTACAGGTGTGAGAGTCTGCTCCTATAATTAAATCTCCCGGAAGCACCAGTCCTTTCTCTGGAAGTAGAATATGTTCTATGCCTACTCTTCCTACCTCAAAATAATTTGTAATATCTTGCTGGCGAGCAAATTCTTTTAAAAGGAGAGCCTGCCCTGCTGCTTTTATGTCCCTATTAGGAGTAAAATGATCGGGCAGGAGAATCACCTTCTCCTGATCAAAAACTCTTTTTCCTCCCCATTCTCTAAATTTTTTTATAGCCAGAGGAGCGGTAATGTCGTTAGCAAACACCACATCTATATCAACTTCGATAAACTCCCCTCCCCTCACCTCAGCTCTTCCACAGTGACTAGCTAGAATCTTCTCCGTAATTGTCATGGACATAAGTCAGCTCTTAAATAGTCGTTAGTCGTTAGTATTTAGTTTGGTATCTAGCATATAGTACCTTGTTGTTCGTATCTCGTCCCTATGCGCTAAACGCTACCCGCTATACGCTATTTTTTGACCCTCTCTACGATAGCCCTTAAATGAGCAGGGGTTGTCCCGCAGCAGCCCCCTACTATCTTTACTCCCATATCCACAAATTTTTCTATCCACTCAGCCATTTCCCTGGGAGATACAGGATAAATTGTCCTTCCATTTTTTAACTGAGGCTCACCGGCATTGGGCTGAAAAATCAAGGGAAAGCGGGCTGCCGAATACATCTTTTCTGCTACAGGAAAAAGACTCTCTGGACCCACACTACAATTAGCTCCCAAAGCATCCACTTCTAAGTCTTCCAAAGCACCTAATACGGTCAGTGGATCTTCCCCCATTAAAGTTCTTCCATTTTTGGCAAAAGTAACCTGACAGATAACAGGAAGATGAGAAACATCTTTTGCCGCTTGTACAGCTACTTTTGCTTCTTCTACAGACATCATTGTTTCTATAACAATGAGATCGGCTCCTGCCAACGAGATTGTTTCTATCTGTTCTCTAAATGCAGAGGACGCCTCCTTTGAAGTAAGAGTCCCCCAGGGTTCCATTAGAATTCCCAATGGACCAATAGAAGCTCCTACTAAGCAAGAAGGAGCTGCTTCCTTAGCAATCTTCACTCCTTCCCTGTTGAGAACGTCCACTTTATCCTCTAGACCATATCTACCCAACTTGATTCTATTTACTCCAAAAGTGTTGGTCTCGATTACGTCAACTCCTGCCTCAGCATAAGAGATATGAACATCGGCAACCATTTGAGGGTGGGTTAAGTTTAATTCCTCCCAAGGAACTCCTTGGGGTATATTCTTTTTCTGCAAACTGGTCCCCATCGCCCCATCGAAGACAATAACTCCGTCTTGTTTAAGTAGCTCCCTAAAGGTATAATTCATGTTCTCTCCTAATATATCTATAAAATATCTATAAAAAGCAAGCTGTCAACAACCTAACACCCTATCCCCCTCTAAGTCTCTTTATACTGAGCAGTATTCCTATCCCTGTAAAAAACATTAGGGTAGAACTTCCTCCATAGCTTATCAAAGGAAGAGGCATACCTGTAACAGGCATCATCCCTGCTACCATACCTATATTAATAAAAACTTGCAAAAATAATAAAGTAATTATTCCACCACTTAAGAGTCTGGCAAAACTAGTATTTTCTTGCCTGGCTATTCTTATTCCTCTGGCCATAATTATAAAATAGAGCCCTAAAAGGAGTAAAACTCCCATGAACCCCCACTCTTCACCTAAACTGGCAAAGATAAAATCAGTAAAAGGGAGCGGTAAAAATCCTCGTTGGGTATGAAGGGCTCCACCTATACCTTTACCTATTAATTTTCCCGACCCTAAGGCAATCTTAGATTGTAAGGCGCTCCATCCCGTACCCAAGGGATCTCTTCCCGGATTCAAAAAGGTGAGGATACGCATTTTCTGATAGGGATGAAGAAGAAAATAGAAAAGAGGAAGTAATGATGAACCTATTCCTAAGATAACCAGAAGTCTTTTAAAAGAGATGCCAGCCAGAAATAATATCCCCAAACAAAGAGGAAGAAAGAGAAGGGCGCTTCCTAGATCCGGCTGCCTTGCAACGAGAATCAAGAAGATAAAGGTAAAGAAAAAAGAAAAACCTATCTGCTTCCAACTTATACCTTCCCCACTTTCTCCACTAGCCAAGAGTCTGCTCAAAATAATAATGAGGCTGAGTTTGGCGAACTCTGAAGGCTGAAACCTAATTATTCCTATCCTGAGCCACCTCTGCACCCCATGAGTGCCTTCTCCTCTAATTAAGACTAAAAGAAGAAAAAGAAAAATAGCTCCATAAAAAAAATAGGCTCCTTTTTCCCAGAAACTAATTTTAAGCCAGGAAAATAGAAACATAAAACCAACTCCTATTCCTACCCAGATCATCTGACGGAAAAAATAATAGGTTTCCTCAGGAAAGGTAATCGTATATAAATGAAAAAGACTCCATCCGGATAGGCCAATAATAGCTGACAAAAGAACCCAATCATATCTTCGAGAACTGACAGAAATTTGCATTCTTATACCTATTTAGTCGTGACCCGGGGGCGTGTGACCCGGGGTTCATTGTTTCCTCTCCCCTGTGGGGAGAGGATTAAGGTGAGGGGGAGGTTTAATCCCCATAATCTTCGTTTATCTGCGTCCAGGTTTGGGAAAAAATCTTTCCTGCTATTTGAGCAGCAATAGATATATCCTCCTCCCGGTGCTCCACCAAAACAACTATTGCCAATCGAGGATTATCAGAAGGAGCATAACCTATACACCAATTATGAGGTCTTTCTCCCTCCGATAACTCCACCGTCCCTGTTTTTCCCGATATCTTAACAATCCTATCTTCTGCTCGCCATCCTGTCCCTTCCCTGACCACTCCTCTCAAGGATTTCTTTAAAAAACTAAGAGTGGAGGAAGAAAGAGAAATTTTTTTCTTTTTTGGAGAAGAAAAGTCTTTAATAACTTCTCCTTCTAAATTCTCTATTTTCTTTACTAAGTAAGGCTTAACTAAATTTCCTCCATTGGCTACAGCACTGATAACTCGGAGCATTTGCAAAGGGGTAACCAAAATATACCCTTGCCCAATGGAAAGATTGGCCGTATCTCCTCCATACCAAACCTCACCCTTATTCTTTAATTTCCAATCAGAGGTGGGCAATAGTCCATATTTTTCCTGGATTAAATTCAGGCCGGTAGCTTTACCCAAACCGAAGAGCTCAGCGTATTCAATCATCTTCTCTACCCCTACCTTTAGGCCTAACTGATAAAAGAAAACATCGCAAGAATGAATAATAGCTTGTTCTAAATCTAGTCTCCCATGCCCCTCTTCTATCCAGCACTTGAAGATACGTCTGCCCACAAGAAGCCCTCCCGGGCAAAAAAAAGTATCTTCTTTCTTGATAATATTCTCCTCTAAGGCTGCAATAGTGAGAATTATCTTAAATGTGGAAGCAGGAGAATATTCTCCTCTGATAGCTCGATTTTCTAAAGGGTTACCTGAATCCTGCTTTAACCTATTCCACTCATCCTCAGATATACCCCGGGAGAAGAGATTCGGATCAAAGCCCGGATGACTAACTAAAGCTAATATCTCCCCCGTCTCTGGATCCCCTATTAAAACTACCCCCTTTCTTTGCCCTAGTTCCTTCTCGGCAATCTTTTGTATTCTAAGGTCAATAGTTAAATAAATATTATCACCGGGCAGGGGATCTTTTTCTGAAATTATCCTCAAAGAACGGCCATAAGCATCTACTTCTACTTGCCTGCCCCCTTTTTCTCCTTGAAGATATAAATTGTACACCTTCTCTATACCCATTTTGCCCACTAAGTCCCCTAACTCAATACCAATGCCAGAACTCATTGATAATTCCCTCTGATCCACCTCTCCCAGATGACCAAGCACATGAGCAGCAACCATCTTATAGGGATAACCACGCACAGGCTGGGCAATAACAACTACCCCCGGGAACTCTTTTTCTCTTTCCAAAAGATAGGTAATGGTAGGCATATCTACATTTTCTTTTAAAAAAACAGGCCTGAAGGGATTAGGCGCTTC
>JAUVZS010000166.1:0-4102 GCA_030602435.1 Clostridia bacterium | reverse complement strand
ACCAATTAAACCAGACTTTCCTCTGCAGGGCATCTGGATGCATGAGGTGATTTATCCGAGAAAAGGTGCTGGTGAAGGTAGTGTCTATTTTGATATCATGCTTCCTCGCATATTTTTTTATTTTCTCAACTTCTCGATCTATTACTATTTTAGGGAGAAAAGGATTGAGAAGATCTATTACAAATTGAACATACTTTAAGCCCAATTCCTCTCCTACGATTCTTAACCAGACTTCTGGCTCTGGAAATCGGTTAGTAGCAAATCCCGTATTTATTCCCAGTTTTAACTTTGTCATAAAATACTCCTTTTTTTTCCTCTTTAAAGAAGTAGCGGTGCGATTCATGGCACAATTGTCGGATGAATCCGACCGCTACTAATCCTCGTGACCCCCTCACTCTATTCCTCTCCCCTCAGGCACGAAGGAAAATTCGTTAGTTTGTTAGAAGAAGATGTTTGCCGTCGGAAATCGTGACCCGTGATTCCGGACCCTGAAGACGAATAAGGAAATTAGTACCGAGGTGTTTCTTTAATTTAAAATAGGAGAAATTTGAAGGAAAGTCAAGGAAACTGGAGGGAAGACGAGATTTGCAATTTATCCAGTTTTCTGCTATTCTTTTTCCTGGGCATCACACCCTCGCGCTCGTTACTCAGACTGATATGAAAATGGGATGGTCTAGTCCTATATGGATTGAAACGTTAATTAGAAGTCTTTGAAGAGGCTATTGTATAGAGCCAAACACCTCTTACTAATGGGCAAGGGGACAAGGAAGATGAAGGTGATATAAAATAAGATACAAAATAAGGAGAAGGAAGAGATGAGCTCAAATGCAGATTTTTTAAAGGTGAAAGGTAAGCACATTGTAAATGGCCGCGGTGAGTCTGTGCAGTTACGTGGTGTTTGTTTTGCTGGATGGCTCAATATGGAAAACTTTTTCACCGGTTACCCGGCCAATGAATCGGCTTTCCGAGCAGCCGTAACTAAGGTATTGGGTGAGGGTAAAGCCAAATTCTTCTTCGAGCGTTTTCTGGACTACTTTATCACAGAAGATGACATCCGCTTCCTCAAGAAGCTAGGTGCAACAGTAGTACGTATTCTTTTAAACTTCCGTCACTTCGAGGAAGATGATAGGCCGTTTGAATACAAAGATGAGGGTTTCAAGATTCTCGATAAGGTTATTAGCTGGTGTCGTAAACATCAGATTTACGTTATCCTGGATTTACATGCTGCTCCAGGTTGGCAGAACCCTGATTGGCACTGTGACAATCCAGGAATGACGACGCTGCTGTGGGAACAGAAGCACTACCAAGATCGTATGATTGCCCTCTGGGAAGAGTTTGCCCGACATTATCGCAGCGAAGCATTCGTAGCAGGATATAATATATTTAATGAGCCAGTGGTCGACGATGTCTCAAAACTCAATGCCCTTTATCGTCGGGTCACTTCAGCCATCCGTAAGATCGACCCCGACCATATCTTGTTCCTTGAGGGAAACATGTATTCTGTCCAGTTTGACGGGCTGGAGGCACCCTTTGATAATAATACCGTTTACAGCAGCCACAACTATGTAGCGCCTGGACTTACAGATAAAGAGTACCCGGGAGAGTTTGAAGGAAAGTGGTACGACCGAAAACAGCTGGAGAAAGAGTTTTGCGAGGGCAACACTTTCATGCAACGCCATGGTGTACCCACTTGGGTTGGCGAATTCGGCTCGATATATAGGGGAAGAAAAAGTGATACATCTAATCTTAAGGTAATGAATGATATGATTGGTATCTTCGAACAATACCAACATCACTGGACTATCTGTACCTACAAAGACATCGGGGTGATGGGTGTAGTGTATGTTGACCCAGAGTCAGAATGGATGCGTCGTACACTCCCGGTAAGAGAGAAGAAGGAAAAGCTGCGCTGTGATATTTTTTCTGCTATGGATGGTGGTGAAGTGGGACTCCTCCTCGATCAGCTGATCAATGTGGTGAGGCGTGTGTGTCAAAATAACCATCTCGATTACGGTCGGTTTCAGTGGAGGCTTAATCGGGCGATACATGGGATACTACTTTCCGAATTTCTTCTTCCACTCTGTGCAGAGCAGTTTCGCAATATGAGTGAGAAGGAGATTGATAATATGATGCAGTCCTTTGCCTTTAAAAATTGTATACAGCGAGTAGGTTTGGTGGACATTTTGAAGAAACATATGCAGCCTTAAAATCGTGTTTTTAATCTCAATTTTGCATCTTTTGAGGCTAAATGTACTTTATCTCAATAATTAATCCTCTTGGCTCTAATTCATTAACAAGTTCTTTTACTTTTAACTTTTTCATTTCTCCTCCAATATTCTCTTAGATTAATATATTTTTTCTAACCTATCATATAGGGTTATGTATTTATTGTGGCTTTTGAGTATTTAGACTAATTCTAAAAAAGAGCTCTCTGACCAGGTAACCCAAGAAGGGGGTCATTACACAAAGATATAAATCCATACATAATTTTGAAGGACTGCCCATACCATTTTTTTAAGTATTCATAGTTCAGATTATCTCTATGCCTAATATTTTGCACAAATCTTCTATCTTTTCTCGATGATCACCATAGGCTAAAAGATAGTGCTGAGAGAGAACCTTCTGAGCAAATTCCTCCACGGGACAATCTAACCGTACCTCCAGGCTGGGGAAATTAGGAGCAGGTGCTTCCCAGCCTAACTCTTCCCATTTTCCTGGGGTTACCCCTTTTCCAGTAACAATGTGCATACTGTACTTATCACCTCGGGAAGATAGCCGAGCTAAAGTCACAGGGCCAGTTTTAACTCTCGAAGTATTCATTGCACCAGCAGAAAGACCTCCCCATCCCCCATAAGGAGAAACTCTTATAGGTCCATCAACTACACTAAAGGGAACAAAACCACAAACACCTATTAATATTCTATCCTTCATAAATTCATACATTTCCATATAAGGAGCAGATTGACCAGTTAAATACTTTAGCATTAGTTGAGTAACAGCACCTAAGGCATCATCCTCACAAATAGCAGGTAACTCATCCGCCAACATTGAAAGTATCATGCAGGGAGGAAAGTTCATATATTTTTTCATTCCCTCCACACACTTCAACGAAATAGCCTCATAATTTCCTTCTTTTATTTTCTCTTTTAGAGCTAAGTATATCCTTGCTAATCTTTCCAGCGTCTCATTCTTTACCAACTTCTCAAATGTCCATTCTTTTCTCATTTTATCAACAAGGCTTGATATCTCTGTTTGACTTATCTTTTCCATTTTCTGAACAACCTCTAACATGTCAAAAACTTCCACTTCCACTCCTATCTTTCCCCTCAATGATACTCCATCAAACATAGTAGCATAAAGCCCCATATCGGCATATCCCATCATGCCTACCTTGGAATGAGACAGCTCCCTTACAGCTCTGGCTGCTTTAGCGAAGTTCTCCACTTTATCTATATTCATTGGAGAATCAGGCCAATCGTAGATGAATTTAAACTTCGCTCCCATAGCCTCCAGTGGCCATCTAAGTGCACTCGTTGCTGCTTGAGATGCAGGAGAAATTAACCTTCCTTTTTCTATATAACCTCCCAAACCCCAGAGGAGAATTGGTTTATGGAAGAACTCTTTTAAAATTGTCATTGCAACTGGCGATTCTATCCAGGAAGTAACACAAGCAATAAGAAGGTCGAAATTCTCTTGGCTTAATTCTTCTTTAGCACGATCCGCTTCCTCAAAGTTACTTACAGGATCGGTGTAAATCAGTTCTATACCTTTTTCTTCCACTGCTTTTTTTGCCTCTAAAGATCTCTTCTCCATAATTTCTCGGGGATAAGAAGCACACCTAAATCCCACAAATCCTGCTTTTATCTTTTTCAAATTAATCCTCCTTGGAATGTTTTTCTAAATCATCTCCTCAGGTTCCCGCCCTTCCTTTACCACCTTAATCAAAGCATCTAAGAATTTCTCAGGGTTTTCTGCCTGGAAGACATTTCTGCCATAGATAACGCCAGATGCCCCTTCTTGAACAGTTCTCTTTGCATGTTTAAGAGCATCTAAATCCGTCTTCATTTTTGCTCCTCCTAAAGCTAACACAGGCACGGGAACA
>JAUVZS010000035.1:0-8490 GCA_030602435.1 Clostridia bacterium | reverse complement strand
AAAAAATGGATCTTGATCAGCTGAGGGAAGTTATTGAGATTTTCGAATCTTCCTCTCTTTCCGAGATGGAGATAGAGGAGAAGGGAACCAGATTTAGATTGGCTAAGCACAAGGGAGGGAATAGTATTATTTCCAAAGAAGAAAACAGCATTATTCCTGAAAAAGAGAAGATATCATTTCCTACTAGAGATAAGGAAATAGAGGAACGTTCACTCTTTTGTGTAAGATCGCCTTTAGTGGGAACCTTTTATAGAACTTCTTCTCCAGAAGAGGAGCCCTTTATAGAGGTAGGAGATGAAGTTAGTGTGGGGCAGACTTTATGTATCATCGAGGCGATGAAGGTGATGAACGAGATAACTTCAGAAGTTGCCGGAAAGGTTAAGGAAATCTTAGTAGAAAATGGACATCCAGTGGAGTACGATCAGAGATTGTTTTTAATAGGGAAGGATTAAGTGTTTAGTAAGGTTCTCATTGCTAATCGAGGTGAGATTGCTCTTCGTATAATAAGGGCCTGTAAAGAATTAGGGATAGAGACGGTAGTAGTTTTCTCTAAGGAAGATGAGCATTCTCTGCCAGTAAGGTTTGCCGATGAAGCTATTTGTATTGGTCCGCGTGAACCAGCGGAGAGTTATCTTAATGTCCCTCGGATAATCAGTGCTGCTGAGGTAGCAGGAGCAGATGCTATTCATCCCGGATATGGCTTTTTGGCTGAGAATGAGCAATTTGCTGAGGTTTGTCGTTCCTCAAAGGTGGAATTTATTGGGCCTGATCCAGAGGTGATTAGAAAGCTAGGCAATAAAGTGGAGGCACGCAATACTCTGGCTGAGAGAGGCATTCCAGTGATACCTGGTTCAGAAGAAATAGTGAGGGATAAATCCCAAGCTTCTAAGGTAATCTCCCGCATTGGTTATCCGGTAATTCTGAAAGCCGCCTCAGGAGGAGGGGGTAGAGGGATGCGGGCCATACGGGAAAAAAGAGATCTAAATCTCTTTTTTGACTTAGCTCAGCAGGAAGCAAGGACTTCTTTTGGTAACCCAGACCTATATATAGAGAAATATATGGAGAAAGCAAGACATATCGAATTTCAGGTACTGGCTGATAAATCTGGTAATGTTGTCCATTTTGGAGAAAGAGATTGTTCCATTCAAAGAAGATATCAAAAATTAATGGAGGAGTCCCCTTCCTCTGTTTTGAGTGGATCTTTGCGTAAAAAGATGGGAAAAATTACTGTAAAAGCGACCAGGCAGTTAAATTACGTGGGAGCGGGAACAGTAGAGTTTTTATTAGATGAGAAGATGAAATTTTACTTCATAGAGATGAATACCCGTCTTCAGGTGGAGCATCCAGTAACGGAAATGGTTACAGGAAGAGATCTAGTTAAAGCTCAGATTAAAATTGCCGAGGGAGAAAAGCTGGATTATACCCAGGAAGAGATAAGGATTGAGGGTGTTTCCCTGGAATGTCGCATTAACGCGGAAAATCCAGACAAGAACTTTACCCCTTGCTCGGGTAAAATCGTCACTTTTCATCTTCCTGGAGGTCCTGGAATTAGAGTGGATACACATATCTTTTCTGGCTATACCATTCCTCCTTTCTATGACTCCTTACTAGCTAAACTTATTACCTGGGGAAAGGATAGGGAGGAGACGATAGCTCGGATGCGGCGGGCTCTAGAAGAATTTGTCATAGAGGGGGTAAAAACTACCATTCCCTTTCATCAACGTATAATAGAGAATGAACACTTTAAAAAAGGTCAGTTTTACACTGGCTTTGTCGAGGAAGAATTGATGAAAGGGAGTGAGGTATGAGTGTGAGGAGATAAAATTGAGGGAAGAAGGAAGTTATGAGATTGATAGGAAGGTAGTTATTGCACTTATCAAAAAAGCTCTCGGCAGACTCGAAGGAGTTTATGCTATCAAGAGGAGTTTATTTGGAGAAAGAGTTAAGGTAAAGCAATCAGGAGAGAAGATAAGAATTTCTCTTGAGTTAATCATTAAAGAAGGAAGTTCTATTCCTCAGGTTGTGGAAGAGACTCAGAAGGAGATAAAGGAAGAGATACAAAAAACTCTAAATAGGGCTGTGGATAGAGTTGACATAAAGATAAAGAAAATCAAAGCTATCTCTTGAAATAAAAGGAGGGCAAAATGGGATTTTGCAAAAAAGTGTTGTGGGGAATAGTTGTGGTTACCCTGGCTCTTTTTTCCCTGGGAGGATTTCTTGTTTCCCTAGAGATTATTCCGAGGATTGTTATTATGGGAGTTCTTACTGATTTCGAGGAGCAATTGTTGATCAAGGGAATTTTCGTCTCCCTCTTTGGTTTTCTATTTGTCTTGAGTATAGCTCTATTCTTGTCGACTCGAGAAAGAGCAAGGGATGCAATTATTCCTTTGAAAAATCCTCTCGGTGAGGTGGAGATCTCCCAGAAGGCAATCTGCGAATTTATCCAGCGAGTAGGCAAGGAGGTAGAGGGAGTTGAAGATATTAAAGCAAGAATTAAATCTAACGATGAAGGCATGGATGTTTATCTGGTTCTCTCTGCTCAAGCTCAAGGAGAAATTCCCCGATTAATAAACGAATTGCAGACAGTGGTAAAAAATTATCTCAATAATACCGTGGGGATTGAAAATATACGGGAGATAAAGGTTAAGGTAGCTAAGATTCTTTAGAGAATAGCTTTCCCACGCTCCCGGAAATTTTGTTTGAATATCTTCTGCTCAGCTTCTTCGCTACGGGAAAGATTTAAACTCGTCGCTTCGCTCCTCAAACAGTAAATCTTTCTTTCTCCTCCGCTCAGAAGCTTCGTTAAGGTGCAAAATTTAAAGTCCGCTTAGAGAAACTATTCTCTAAAGGAGTTATGCAGAGTGAGATGATTTACCAAAAACAAAGTTTGAAACAGAAGACCTCTCAGACTATCAGACAAAAACAGATTGGCAGGGTAAAGCTGGCTCAGCTTTTTTCTCTTCCCGAGGATGAGTTCAGAAAATTAATTACAGAAATAGAGAAAGATTCTTTCTTTCAGGAATTAGTACATAAGTGGAGAGTTGTAAATTACAAAAAATTTAGCGGGATACGAATTCCCTTTTCTCTTTCCCTCAATGAACAAATTGTTTCTTCCTCAGAGAATTTTGATTTAGAAAGTCTTTTATATCAAAATTCAAAGGCTATACCTATTCTGAAAAAGATAGGAGCTATTATAGGCAAGGATCGATTCAGTGAGCTTTTATATAAGGGGATAGATGTTAGTGAAATAACCGAGAAGTGTAAATTGACCAAGGAGGAAAAGGAGACTTTTAAGATCTTTTTAGATAAGTTTGAGCTAGAAAAGATCGTCAGTGGTACTCAGGACTTTTTTCCCGATGAGAGTATTAAACGCTCAGATACCAGGGTCTTTAAAATAGCTACCATCGAAAGAGAAGAGGATAAGTTATTTATCTATCCTTATTCTGGAGAAAAGGGAGAAAATTACCTTGCCAAAGGCAAATACTACATTAATCATAATCAGTTTGAACAATTATATAAGAAGAGAAAATTTACCCGGAGAAAGATTGGACAAATCTTTAAAATGTTCAGGATGTTAGACTTGATTAATCGTAGAACCAGCACTATTTATCGGATTATTCAACATATAAAAGAGAGACAAAGTGATTACCTTTACTCAGGAAACATAGATAATCTTAAATCTTTGACTCGACGAGAATTAGCTAACAAAATAGGGGTCCATCCAAGTTCAATAACTAGAATTATGGTTAATAAAAGCATTCTTACTCCTCAAAACAAGGAAAAATCCCTTGAGTTTTTCTTTCCCTCCCAGAAAGAGATTAACAAAGGTTATGTCAAAAATTTGATAGAGGAAGAGGGGATTCTTCTTCAAAACGGGACCCTTCCATATCCTTATAGTGATGAGACAATTAGAAGTAGATTATACCAAGATTATCTTATTCTCGTTTCTCGACGAGCTGTAACAAAGTACAGAAAAGAGTTAAGAATACCCTCCTCAAGCAAGAGGATAAAGGAACTGAAAGAGGAAACCAGAAGAGGAAAAATTTTGAGATGAGGAAGAAGATTAAGGTTCGAGAGGGTAGAGTAGATGATCTAGAAGGTATGCTTTTAGTAGAAGAAGAAGCCTGGCCAAAAGGATTAAGGGCTTCACGGGAAATGTATGAGTCTCGTTTAAAGACATTTCCTCAAGGAACTTTTGTCGCTGAGGCAGGAGGTAAAATAGAGGGGGTGGTGGTTACCGAAATTTTAAATTCCGACTTAATTAATCATATTCGTACCTGGGATGAGACTACTGATAATGGATATATCCGAAATACTCATAATCCAGAGGGGAATACAATTTATGGGGTCAATTTAAGTGTTTCTTCCCGCGCTCAGAAAAGAGTAGCCATAGCTCTTCTGGAAGCCATAGAAAAGTTGATTATAAAGTACAATTTAAAGCAGGGCCTTCTTGGTGGAAGAATTCCTGGTTTCGCTAAGTACTTTAAGCAATATTGCCAGAAGAAGAATTTATCTTCGGTTTCTGATAACGAAGTTATAGGTTATAAGCAAAGAGATAAAGTTGCTGAAGAGTATATTTGGACTACTACTTCTCACGGTCGAGCACTCGATCCAGAAATTGACTTCTATAAAAAGCGCGATTTCAAACCGATTAAGTTACTTCCTGGGTATATAGAGGATTCCCAGAGCCTGAATTACGGAGTTCTTTTTCTCTGGTCTAATCCTTTTTACGGAAAACCATTTCCCAGATTTTGGAGCTGGCTATTTAAAATTCGTATATAGTATTTAGTATATCGTATATCAAAAAAACAGATGACGAAGTACAAGATATTAAATTTGAGAACGGCGCTTGCCTGAATCTAGATTAAAGTGAAAGGCAAAGGTCAGCTTTTTGGCGAGAAGGCTCTTTGATTTTTTCTGTTAGAGGGGTAAGTGGCTCATAGGCAATCTCTCGCATCCACTCTGTTTTGCATTTACAATAGGCATCCTCAAGCAATCTAATATCAGGGTTTTTGTTATATTCCTTGAATAAATTGGTGATTCTTTCGGAACATCTTTCACAGTTATGAGGAACATCGAGAGGAGGAGGTTCATCTTCAAAGCCGCCGATGTGGATGGGGCCAAGATGTGAAGTTCTCTTTGCCACTTCTATAATACTCCAGAGCCAGGGAGGTTGGAACTCACCCTGAAGGTAAAACTCTTCCATCTTTGTTCCTTCTTGAATAAAGGCTGACTCAAGGGCAACCTCATCAGAGCTGGTAAAGAATGCGTATTTGATAGTTTTGATGGCTTCTTCGATTGATTCTTGCTCAGTAAGGTAGAGGGGTTTGAGAAAAACATAGGTTAGGACCTCTGCGCCGTTTGTCTTGAGGATTTCAACCGAAGTTTCGTAGTCCTCTCTTGAAAAACCCTTGTGGATACATTTATCTCTTACATAGTCGGTGGCAGATTCTAGGCCAATGCCTACTTTTAGTTTTTTGCCGTTGAGGAAAGAAGTGAGTGATTTAATTTTTTCCTCGGTAATAAATTCTGGCCTTGATTCCACAAGGAAAGTTTCAATGGAGGGGCTTTTGGCAACATCCCTCGAGATTTCTTGCTGAACATTGAGGGGAATTTCGGCCTCATTGAAAAAATTACCCCCGTTATAAATGGTTAAAATACGAGGAGAGTCTTCTGAAATTAGCAATTTTCCTAGTCTATATATAGTCATGAGTTTAAGTGTGGAGGCTTGTTTTCCATGATTAACTTGGTCTATCTTGGTTTTGAAACCACACATATAACAGCCGCCGGATTCTTTAGCCCAGCTGCAGCCAGAGCCTGGAAGCAGGAGAATCCAGCGAGGAACCCTTTTGTTTTTCTTAATGTCGAAAACCTCATCAACGTAAGAAAAGGGCATTTTGAGTACATTATTAATGATGAAGGTAAGGGGAGGTAATAGTAGATTTTTCATTTTTTTCTTCCGCCATGGGTAAGAATGGTCAAAAAATGAGTGGCAACTTATTGCCCAAAAAAAGACAAAAAATGTGTTCGCTTTTAATATAGATATATTAAAATGATTGTCAAGTGTACGATTCTGGACGCTTTCGATAGTGACATATGTCACTAGCAGGTGAAATTTCATATCGTTTTTCCTAAAGTGTTGAATTGAAGAGGAATTAAAAAAGCTGTAGGCTCTAAGCTATAAGCAATACGAGACGCAAAAATGTTAGTATTATTTCTCATAATATTAGGTGCGAACCTGTCCCTGGCTTTATTAGTCTATTCTAAGAATCCAAAGAGTAGGGTAAACAGAATCTTTGCTGCCTTCGTATGTTGGGTAACAATCTGGATTTTCTGTAACTATATGGAAAACGAGCCCTTTAACCCGGATCTGGCTGCTTTATTTCTTAAATTAGATTTTGCCCTTGCTCCGGTAATGGTCTATTTTTTCCTCTTGTTCTGTTTAAATTTTCAAAAAGTGAGTTTCCTTACCTCTAGATCAAGGGAGGTTTTAGCTCTCTTGCCAGGTTTACCCCTGGTCGCCTTTTCTTTTTCGGATTTAATCATTACCCAGATTAGTCAATTTCCCGGCGGCGGCATAGACTTTAAATTAGGACCCTTATTTCCTCTCTATGCAGGTTATATCATTGTTTGTGTGGGAGGGGGGAGTTTGAATTTGTTTTTTAAGTACAGAGCGTCTCGCGGCATTGAAAAAATGCAAATGTTTTATGTGATGGTGGGCTTCGTAATTGCCCCTTCTATAATTTTAATAACGAATTTATTTTTACAGTTACAAATTTCTGTTGAGGCATTTAGACTCGGCAATAGCAGCTTTATTATCCTTATTATCTTTACTACTTATGCAATCCTGCGATACCGCCTCATGGATATTCGGATAATAATTAGGCGGGCTACAATTTCTTTAGCCTCCATACTTTTAATTCTTGGGGTTGCTCTTTTACTCTGGTTTCCTGTAGGTACATATTTTTCCATTCTCCCTACTGTTAATTTCTTTCTTATTTTACTTATTAGCCTTATTTTCTATCAGCCCCTTCAAAGTTTGATACAAAAGTATGCCCATCATTATCTATTTACAAGCATATACAATACTCAAGAAGCTATAAAAAAACTTACCCGAAAAGTAGCCATAGCTAGTGTTAAAGATTTTGAAGGGCTAAGCTCTATCGTCGTAGAGGTGATAATAGATTCTCTTAAAATAGACAAAGCTGGGATTCTTCTAAAAGGCAGAAAGACTGGAGAATATACTGCCGAAGAACTCCTCGGATTCGGGGAGGAAAATAAAATTTTTTTAGACCAGGATAGTTTTTTAACTCAATGTCTGACTGAGAGTGAAAAACCTCAGGTTCTTGAAGAACTTGTCTTGAGGATTAAAAATGTTGATTATGATAAGAAAGAGGAAGGAAGACTTATCAGGCTAAGAGATGAAATGATGAGAATAGAGGCTGGGGTATGTTTTCCTCTGATGAACAAGAATCAGTTAATCGGTATTCTCATTTTATGAAATAAGATTTCTGGTGAGGCTCATTCTAAACAGGATCTGGAATTACTAGAGGTCTTAGCTGGCCAGCTAGCCATAGCTTTTGAGAATACAAGGCTATATGAGGAAATCAAGGAGTCCTTACTGGAAAGAAAGAAGTTACATCAAATTTTACTTAATATCAGCTCTACTTTTGATATTTCCAGGATTCTTCGTTTAATTGCGGATAGTGCTATTAAGTTCACCAACTCTCAGGGATCCGTCATTATGATTTTAGATAAAAAGAAGAAGAAACTTTATCAGGCTGCTATGGGAGTATCTAGTAAGAAGTTCTCCTATCCCATTAAAGAGCCTCGATCTAATGGTATTGGCTGGAGGACTATCAAGAAAAGAAAACCTATTCTGATTAAGGAGGGAAGCAGTGGTTTTCCAGTAATTCGGCCCGAGGAGAAAGCTAGAGGAATTAGAGCAGTGGCTAGTTTTCCTCTTGTTGGACAAGAGGAAATTCTTGGAGCATTAATAGTGAGTAGTACTTCTGTCGATGCTTTTGGAGAAGAAGAGAAGCAAAGACTTTCTATTTTGGCTGAGCAAGCTGCTATTACCCTTGGAAAAGCGCAGTTAATTAAAGACATAGAAGAGGCAAAAATAAAGCTTCAGAATTGGAATGAAGAACTGGAGCGAAAAGTCAAAGAAAAGACAGAAGAACTCAAGAGATCCCAGGCTTTAGTTTTGCAGTCAGAAAAGCTAGCCGGTCTGGGACAACTTGCCGCTGGGGTTGCTCATGAGATAAGAAATCCTCTGGGGATTATTGCTACCTCTATGTATTACCTCAATGAGATCCTGCCCGAAAAGAGAAAGGAAGTAAAAAAACATTTTCACATCGTTGAATCTGAAATAGATCGCTGTCAGGTTATAATTAATAATCTTTTAGAATTTTCACGAACCTCGGATATCGAAGTTGAGCCAGTAGATATCAACGGCCTGCTTAATATGACTTTATCCCTGGTAGAGAA
>JAUVZS010000217.1:0-3437 GCA_030602435.1 Clostridia bacterium | reverse complement strand
TCCCTGGGGAGTATGAAGAGTTACCTCCAGAACACCAAATTTCTCCGTTTCCCGGTCTATCTTTACCTTCTCCCAGGGAATCACAGCCTTGTTTTTAGCCAGAAAAGCACCCGAATCCCAGAAAAGTTCAATCGGCCCTTCAAATATCTTTCTTCCCTTGACATACTCTTCCTCAGTTCCTATCCTTGCCCACAATGTTCCTTCCAGATTTAAAGAAAGACAGGGAAATTCTGTTATTCCTCTCTCTTGGCTATTGACAAATCTTATTTCTAGCTGAATTCCCTTATCTTGAGATCCTGTAAAAACAATTATACGTTGTAAGTCAGGAATTTCCTTGCCTTTCATAGATATATCTACTATATTTTTCCCTCTTTTTAGCTCGATATCTTTAGTAAAATCATAATAGTTAGGAGCACTAGCCTTTAAGGTATAAGAGCCAGGTTTAATCCCTGTTAGAGAATAAGTCTTACTGGGATATCTATATTTGAGAGTAGACTTGCCATCAGCGACAATCCTGATTTTCCATACGGGGTCATCACTTAGGGCATCCACTGCTTTTCCCCTGACCTCTGCGTATTTTTCTCCTATCAGGCGAGGGAGGAATACTATGAGCAAAACTACTATGATAATGCTTATTATAGCAGGATAGGCAATAGATTTTCTCATTCTGCCGGCTCCTTGCCTTCTTCGGCCAATAAGGAGATGTTTTTTTCGGTAATAGTTATAAATGCTTCCTCCAAACTCATTTCCTTAGTTTTTATCCCTAAGACAACTCCTCCTCGCTGGGAAATAGTTTCTGAAATTTGAGCTCGATAGTCTTTATCTGCTTTTACTTAATAATCAAAAGGCTTCCTTCTTTCTTTATCCCTTCAATGAAATCAAAAGTGGAAAGAGTATCTACAATTTCTTTTTTTGTCTGGGAAAGCTCTATCTCCAGTTCTACTACATCAGTTAATCTCCTCTTTAAATTATCCATACTATCTTCAGCCAGGAGTTTTCCTTTATTGAGAATGCCTACTTTTCCGCAGAGTTTTTCTACCTCAGAAAGTAGATGGGAAGAGATAAAGACAGTTCTTCCTTTTTTATTTTCCTCTTCTATAAGGTCTCTAATTTGCTTTATTCCTGTAGGGTCTAATCCGGAAACAGGTTCATCTAGAAGCAGAAGCTGGGGGTCATGCAAGAGTGCTCTGGCAAAGCCAAGTTTTTGCTGCATACCTCGAGAGAAAGCTCCCAATTTTCTATTTTTTACTTCCAGTAGGTCTAGTTTCTCCAGGAGTCCATCAATTCTTTTCTTCGAATTCTTTACCCCATAAAGGTCGGCAAAGAAATTAAGATATTCACCGGCATTCATTTCTTTATATAAATATTGTTTTTCAGAAACAACCCCCATCTTTTTCTTAATCCTGAGAAAATCTTTAGCCAGGTCCTGGCCAAAGAGATAAATTTTTCCTTTGGTTGGCTTCAAAATACCCAAAAGCATTAAGATGGTGGTAGTTTTTCCTGCTCCATTGGGTCCTAAGAAGCCATAGATTTCTCCCTCTTTAACCTCAAGATTCAGGTTATCTACTGCCCTAAACCCATCGTACTCTTTAACGAGATCCTGGGTTCTAATCATTCCTCTCTCCCTTCTCCAAAATCATTCAGCCTTTGTCTTATTCCCTTAAGACAAAGGCTTCAAGAGATATCTTGGTACTATTTACAACAAACTTTGAATTTTGTATACTTCGAAATAACTGATTTTTTGATTAGGACATAGGTCCTAATAGGTAATATACCAGCTCAGCTATTTTTTGTCAAATACAGTGAACCCTTTGTTGATTAAATTTTAAAATCGGACTATTCGAAAGATTGTCTACAAATAATAAACGGGAATAAATAAAACTTCTATGTTATTTTTTTTTATAAACCCCCAATAATTTTTTGTTAAAACTATGGCCTGGCTTGGCTTAAAAGAATGGATAAAACTTGTAAGACTCCTGGGCATCTTCTCGACAGTGAAATTTGCGTATTTTACTTCAACAGGAATAATACTACCTCCTATGTGCAGGACAAAATCTACTTCTGCGCCTGCTTTCGTACGCCAGAAGTTTATCTTATCTACACCTTCGCATAATTCGTTAAGCCTCAAAAAGACAGTGTTCTCGGTAATTGCTCCTGCGTCCGAACGTTTATCTAATCCATTCATATTCTCCATAAGATTATTTCTAAAGCCCATATCCAGAAAAAATATTTTAGGATTCTTGGAAAGTTCTTTCTGTCTATTCTTAAAAAATGGCCTGATCTCCTTAGAAATAAAAGTCTCTTCTAAAATATTAAGATGTTTTTTAAGCCTTCGATAATCCAGGCTTGATGCTTGAGATAAGCTTTGGTAAACTACAATATTGCCAATTTGAGTGGCTAGGTATTGAGACAACAAAAAAAGATTCTTCTCCGTTGCCAGCTCTAAAAGAGTCTTTATATCTTTTAAAATATAATTGTTGTAAATATCTGCTAGGAGTTTCTTGCGCTCAAGATCACTTTTACTCAAGGTTATTGCGGGGTAGCCTCCCCAGACACAAAATCTCTCAAATTCTTGAGTTAATTCTTCACAAAAAATATCCTCTCCTCTTTCTATATTAAACCTTTTTCTTCTAAATAGCCAATTTAGGACTTCCTCATTACGCCGAGCATAGATTCTCTCTAATCTATGATTATTTGCTCTCAAATGTTCTCTAAAATTAAAAGGATAAAGAGAAAAATTTAGAATCCTACCTACCATAAACCTGCCCACTTTTGCTTTTATATCCAAGGATGAAGAACCGGTGATAAAAATCTTTATCTCTTTTATAGTATCATAGATTAACTTTAACTTCTGCCCTCCCTCTTGGGCATATTGAAATTCATCTATCATTAAATAAAATTTTTTGCTCCTACTAGCAGGAAGATAAGAATTAACAAAAGAGATGGGGTCTTTTTCGAATTGTATAATCAGTCTTCTATCCTCGAAAGTGACAATTTGAATTAAGTTTTTATCTATCTTTAACTCATCAGATAAATACCTCTTAAGTATCTCTAAAAAGGTAGTTTTTCCCGCCTGTCTTGGGCCCACTATAGAAATAAACTCTTTCCTTTTTAAAAACGGGGTTATCTTCTCTATCAGGTCTCTTTGAATAATCATATTACACTACCATTTATGCATTTATTGCAATTATAGTTTAACTATTTTTGCAAATTTGTCAACCAGCTTTGCAGTGATTGGGTCGGGCGCGAAGATGATTGTGTTTTTCCTTGACTCAATTCTCTAACTTTTATAGAATTGGTATAAGAAATACCTCAGAACCAAATCCGTATCTCGTATCTCGTCGCTCGTATCTCGTATTGCGTGATGCGTATTGCGCTGGTTTTTTACGCAATACTCAATACGCACGACGCATCACGAATAAAGGCTCCTTCAGAAA
>JAUVZS010000089.1:0-5887 GCA_030602435.1 Clostridia bacterium | reverse complement strand
GGAAAGCTTAAGAATAAAATTCTCTACTATGATTCTTCTACAGAGTCCATGGTCTTTGCTGTCTTGGCGGCCGGACTTCCTTTTGAAATCATGTTTACTGACATGACAGAGGAACAAAAAGATATGATCAGAGCCAAGTTCCGGGAAGGAAAAGCCAATGTAAAAGGTTACTGGACAGGATTTGAGGAAGGGTATGAGGTGCTTGTAACTGGGGAAGCACCCATAGTTACGGGTTGGCAATCTACTTACTTCTACGCAAGAATGGGGCCCGATTTCATACTAGGCACTGAAGATGACATCCCGGTGAAAATTATGCGAGCTAAACAGGGTGTAATGGGATGGATAGATGGATGGTCGATAAGAAAAGGCCTGAAGGAAGAAAATCCAAACCTTTACAAAGTAGCTCACGCCTACATTAATGCAACTATAGACCGGGAGGCTGGAGCATACAAAACAGATTGGTGGGCCACCGGCTCGCCTAACATGTACAGTGCCGCCTTAGCTGAATCCCAGGATACGGTGAAGGAACTTCATCTTGATGACCCAGACAAGGCTTTCGCTGGAGTAAATATGTGGAAATATTCGACTCCCGAGCAAACGAGGATAATTAGTGAGCTCTGGCTTGAGTTGAAAGCTGAGTGAATGAAGATGCAAAGGCACTATAGCTGATTTATAATAGGTAAGTTTTCCTAAAAATACCTATTATTTGCTTATGGTTAGCCTACTGCGTAAGAAAAGTAGGTAGTTTACTCGTCCAGATGCGAGAAACAAGGGCACCCTATTATCCTGGTACTTAGAGGATTTAGGGTGCCCTTGTTTTTTTAGGCTCTTTGTCAGCAGAAGATGTAGATGTCTTTCTCTTTCTTCCCTGCTCCATCCTATCCATCTGTCTTTTAAGTTTAGTTTAAGTACCGCATCAGCAAATCCTATGTAACCGAGAAGAAACCTCCTTTGAGAATAAATAAGGTACTTTGCCTGATTGCCAATTCTTTATCTATATTTCAGTGGAAGAAGTGAATTCTCAAATTAGCTCAATTCTATTTTAAATACCCTGCCATCCCAATTAGCTGAAGCCCCAGCGTAGGTAGTAGTAGGGCTGAGAGGATCTATGGATAGGCTACTGCCTACTCAGGCAATTCGGTATTCACTTCTGTCCAGCTATTTCCTCCATTAGTGCTCTTGAATACTCTACGTCCAAGAGTTTCAGCATAAATGGTAGTAGGAGTCTGAGGGTCTATGACTAGGCGCCGGATAATCGGATTATCCGGTAATCCAATATTCACTTCTGTCCAGCTATTTCCTCCATCAGTGCTCTTGAATACTCCATTGCCAGGAGTTCCAGCATAGATGGTCGTAGGAGTGGAAGGGTCTATGACTAGGCACCGGGCACTCGGATTATCTGGTAATCCAATATTTATTTCTGTCCAGCTATTTCCTGCATTAGTGCTCTTGAATACTCCACCACCAGGACCACTAAGAGTTCCAGCATAGATGGTCGTAGGAGTCTGAGGATCTATGGCCAGGCAGTTGATCCACAGTTTAGTCAATCCAATATTCACTTCTGTCCAGCTATTTCCTGCATCAGTGCTCTTGAATACTCCACCACCAAGAGTTCCAGCATAGATGGTCGTAGGAGTGGAAGGGTCTATGGCTAGGCACTGGGTAGTCAAACCGTAGGGTCCATTACTAATCCACTCATTAATACCAGCATAGACAATGGAGGTAAAAAATAAAAATATACAGAGCATTAAGCATAAAAATTTAGAAGAATTTTTCATAGAAAAAGGGATACCAAGCTTTTCATAATTTCTTTTAATAAATCCCAAGTTAGTTCTTGTTGAAACTAACCCTGATCCTAAAATAAATCCAATCAATGGTCTTGCTTTCATATCAATTTCTTCCCTTTTAATTTACTGTAAGAGATATTGAGTATAAATAAAAAAAGTCTGCTACTTCTCGGCTCAAGCTTAATAGCTTGCCAAAAAGTAACAAGCCCCAATTCTCGGTCGCGGAAGATATACAATTTACTCTTCATAATATAGTATAAAAATTAAATAGACGCAAGGGAAAAATGAAATTAACAAATAAAATTTTTTCTTGCCAGAAAAGAAAGATTATGGTAGGATTTAGGGTGCTTTTGTTCTTTTAGGCTCCTTGTCTGAATTCAGACAATTTTTGGCATACCTCCCCATTAAAGACTGAGAGGAGAAAACTCTACCGTCTTTTTAATATTAATAAACCGATGAAAAGTTTGAGAGATATTTAAAAAAGGATGTAGCTTTTAATAAAATTAAAACAAGGAAACTAAATGGAGCAAAGCCTTGATCTTATTTTGGCTAAGGGGAATGTAATAACTCTGAATGACCAACAGCCTCGAGTAGAAGCTGTTGGTGTTGAAGGAGAAAGAATTGCTATTGTTGGTTCTCTAAATGAAGTAAAAAAAGGCGAGAGTAAGTCTACCCAATTTATTAATTTAAAAGGCAAAGCTCTCCTTCCCGGTTTTATCGATTCTCATGTGCACCTTATGTATACTGGCCTATCTCTACTCGGAGTCGATCTATCTACTGTTCAATCCATTGATGAAGTCTTAAAAAAAATTAAAGAGAGAGCCAAAATAACTCCTTCAGGACAGTGGATTTTGGGTTATCTATTCAATGAAGCGTTGACACGAGAAAAAAGGTTTCCCACTAAAAGAGAATTAGATGCTGTCTCTACAGAACACCCCATTTACATCTCTCACTATACTTACCACTCTTGTGCCGTAAATACTATAGCTTTTCAACAACTTAATATTTCAATAAACTTAGAAGGAATCAATAAGGATTCAAAAGGAGAGATTATAGGGAAGATTGACGATCCAGCTATCAATGAAGTCAACAACAGAATGAACAATTTAATCGGTGAGAAGGACCGTTTAAAAGCTGCAATGGCTGCTGCTCAAAAAGCTCTTCAGGTTGGGATCACTACTCTCCACGCTAAAGAAGAATTCCAAAACGCCAACTTTATCCTTGAAAACAAAGACCGGCTACCTATTCGGATTCGAATTCTTCTCTTTTTACAAACTCTTAAAGATGTGGACAGGATGATTAATCTTAATTTTCTCCAAAAAAGGAATTGTATTTGTCTTATATCCGATGGAGCCATCGAAACTCACACGGCTGCTCTCTTTAGGCCTTATACTGATGACCAAACCACATTGGGAATGCTTTACTACAGCGATGAGGAGATACAATGCTTTATCGAAAAAGCTCATCGGGCTGGCTTTCAAATTTCTGTTCATTGTGAGTCCGAGCGTTCCATTGAACAAGCTCTTTTAGGGTACGAGAGAGCTTTAAGAAAAAATCCTCGCAAGAACCATCGTCATCGAATTGAACATTTTGAACTCCCCACTTTCGACCAGATTGATCGAGTGGCTAAAACAGAAGTAGCTCTAGCTATGCAGCCTATTTTCATACCTATTTGTGGAGGTGATAACTTAGAAGCTGAGAGGAAATTATTAGGGGAAGAGAGAGTGAAAAGATACCATCCTTATCGTACTATTTTAGACAAAGGGATTTTAGTTTCTGGAGGATCAGATAGTCCCGTTACTCAGATGAATCCTTTGAAAGGAATTCAGGCTGCCCTTACTCACCCTAATAAAGACCAAAGAATCGCTCTTGATGAAGCTATCAGATTTTATACGATCAATGGAGCCAAAATAGGATTTGAAGAAAAAGAAAAAGGAACCATTGGAAAAGGGAAACTGGCAGATTTTGTGGTACTCTCCGAAGATCCTTATCAAGTTCCCCCCAAAAAAATAGGAAATATTAATATTGAGATGACTATCGTGGGAGGCAAAGTTGTTTATAGGAGTAAAAAATAACTAATATAATTCCTTAAAAAAATAGACGAAGAACATTATGTAGCCTGCCACCTATTTTAATATTCCTTGGGCAACTTTTCAAGCTGAGCATAATTAAATACAGGACCATCCTTGCAGACATAAAATCTACCGATGTTGCATCTTCCACATTTACCTATTCCACACTTCATTCTCATCTCCAATGAAGTATAAATCCTCTCTGGAGGAAATCCAAGAGCAATAAGTTTAGGAAGAGTAAATTTTATCATAATCGGAGGACCACAGATAACAGCATAAGCATCTTCTGGAGATGGTGCTTTTCTTTCAACAATTGTGGGAACAAATCCAACTAATCCCTGCCAGCCTTTGTCACCTTTATCAACGGTTATGCAAACCTTTAGATCTTCTCTTCTTTCCCACTCTTTAAGTTCCTCTTTATACAAAAGCATCCCGGGAGTTCTCGCTCCGTATATTATGGTAATGTCCTTAAAATCTTCCCTGTAAGCAAGCAGATATTTCGTTAGCGCTCTCAAAGTAGTAAAGGCAAAGCCACCACCTACAATAACAATATTCTTACCTTTAAAGAGCTCAATAGGATAGTAGTTCCCAAGTGGTCCTCTGATTCCTAACTCATCATCCTCCTTAAGATAATGCAAGGCGGTCGTCACCACACCAGCTCTATTTACAGTAAACCTTAAAAACTCTTTCTCTGTAGGGGAAGAAGTAATACCAAAAGGTGCCTCCCCTTTCCCCCAAAGAGAAATTTCACAGAACTGACCCGGCATAAACTTGAAGTTCTCCTTATTTTCCTTGTTTAAAAAGATAAGGTCTAAAGTTTTTAACATCCTGTCTTCGGATTCTATAAAAGTCTTTTTTACTTTAACTGGAATAGGTAAATATGGGTTTCTCATTAAATAATCTCCTAACTGGTAAGTATTTCTTTCAACACCTTTCTAATATCGATGTTGACCGGACAGTTTAGAATGCATCTTCCACAGCCAACGCATGCAGCTCTTTTATAATTTTCAATAAAATAATTGAATTTATGCATCACCCTCTGCCTCATCCTTTCCTTACCTGTTAGCCTCGGATTATGTCCCGATGTTTGTAAGGTAAAGAGAGGAAACATACAGGAATCCCAATTTCTAATCCTCCTGCCCTGAGAATCTTTTGCCTCATCAGCGATATCAAAACAGTGACAGGTGGAGCAAAGATAACTGCAAACAGCGCATCCAAGACATCTCTCAGATAACTTATCCCAAAACGGGCTCTCAAACATCGTATCAAGTTTTTCCTTAACACCTTCTATCTTAACCTCGGATTTAATTCTTTCCTCTGTTTCCCTCTTAATTTTCTCTGCTAATTTCACCTCCTCCTCTGAAGCTTCTGTAAATTTGTCAGTTAAAATTTCTTTTCCTTTATCTGTAACTACATCAACAATATATTTATTACCTATATCGATAAGGAGGATATCTAAGCCATCCCTCGAGAAAGGGCTACCACCAAATGAAGTGCAAAAACAGATAGAGAGAGGTCTCCTGCAACCTAAGCCAATAATGATAGTATTTTCTCTTTTATTTATATAGTAAACATCCTGATAATCTTCTCCTGTAAAAACGTTATCTAAAAGAAGATTTGCTTTCGCATCGCAGGGCCTGATACCCAGCAAAATTCTCTTCCGGCTCACTTTCTCAGCTGAAGTTACTTTCCCTTTTTCGTATTCAAACATTGTCTCTGATTGAGGAAAAAATATCTCTTTGGGTGGTTTCTTTGAATTCTGATAATTTAAGTCTATCCCTTGAAAATTAGTAATCGGCTTAAAAGAAAAGATACCATCAATATTAACCGGTGCATAAACAGTGTAATCCGAGAGTAAAGATTGGATAAATCTATTCATATCTTCTTTGCTGATTTTTTTCATCATCTATTCTCCAATAAATTATTCTCCGGAATCGATAAAATCTTGCTTATCTTTTACATCAAAAGTAGCTAATGGAGGAGGAATAGCAAAATCCAATCCTGTCTCAAAATTAAAGTAATTTTTTA
>JAUVZS010000083.1:0-6029 GCA_030602435.1 Clostridia bacterium | reverse complement strand
CAAGGGAAAAGACCCTTCGTGCCAACACAATAGATATGCCTCTTTTGGCTAGCCAAAGATCATTCTATGCCGTACACGATTGTATGCTGGGAAAATATACCCATAAGTGGCCACCGCGGTCACACTCACCAAAATATATTTCACCATTCTTCCCTACCACGGCATCGGCAAATTCATAGCCATAGCGCCTATTGGCTATTACGGACACGGGAATACCAAGATCCACTATCTTTTGGGTGTCAGGACTATAAGAAAATAAGTGGCCTATCTCCTTCCCGCAAATACCAAACAATCTTCCATCATACGTAACAGCAATGCAGCTAACAGGAATAAAAGGAGGCCTTCCCAACTTTGAGACATTCCCGGTTATCGAGTTATATGAAAAAAGCACTCCACTAGTTGCACTCACTACATAAAGCATGCCAGAGACCATATCCTTTGCCCAAATGAAGCCATCATTTCCGCAAGCACTCGGAATATGTGCAACACTAATCTTTAGCTTTTCGGACAATGGATCAAATCGCCAGATACTACCACTACTATCTACTCCATAAATCATCCCATCCATCCCTGCTACAATTCTTTGTGAAGAGGAAGAGACTAAATTTATTTCAGCATGGATTTTTACCTTAAGCGACTTGAGGTGTAGAGAAAACAGATGTTTTGGAGTAATACCAACTAATATCTTGCCCGATGTTATATTGACCGCGTGAGTAATTTCTTCTCCTGGCACAGGTTCGCTTATTACATCAAATGGTTCTCTTGAGAAAGACCATTCCTGTATACATCCATTCGGATACCACGGTGCCTGGTAACTATGTGCTATTATTCTACCACAATGAGAGCTGTTAACACACACAAACAGTCGTTTGCTTTCGCACAGAACTGCAGTACAATAATTAGCTTTCTCAATAGCGCCTAAATCAGCGACAACGCCAGTATCAGCGTGAATCATGGCAACGAATATATGTACTTTTCTTCCAGAAGTTCCGCCGTAAACTACCCCATCCGACGTTACGTTAAGAGCAGTAATTTTACTCTCTTCAGGAACTACAGGAGTGGTAACTCCCGGGAAACACAGCTGCATTGCAACTAGCTGCCCTTCTTTCACAAATTCTTTCATAAATTTAACTTCTTTATCCCCACATCCGCAGTGGCAGATGTGCCTGATTTGTTCTATTTTTTGATGGCATAGTAAGTTTAAATAATCCAACTGGTGGAATACCTACATGACCAAAGAAAAGATTACCGTGGCGATCTCTGGCTCCACGTGACACATAGTGAGCTGACGCTTTTTCACGACAAAGTTGAGCAACCTCTTCTTTTACTAAAGTATTTGGATCAATACGGAGGACAACTCCAGTAGCCGGAGCACGGCGATTGCTCGGAACAGCCGTCATACCTTTTTCCCATCTTGAGACAACGCAATACAGCTTTTGATCCAACCCAAAGACAAGTCCTCCGGCGTGATCTAGAAATGTGTCTATAGGGACGGTGGTGTCTCTTTCTTGTGTAAGGGGACCGAGGTCTTCTATTCGACCAAATTCTCCTTCTTCGGGAAAAAATCTTATTAATTGCGGGTTGGCAATCCACGTTGTAATATAAATGCAGCTATTATCAGGCGATGCTACAGCATCATATAATACGCTGTGCCACCCAGTTTGATAAAACGCATGTGGCAAAACCATTGGTAAAGTTTCCAAGATGCCTTTTTTCGGATCATAACGCACTAAATGTCCACGATCATCACTAAAAAATACCCGTTTACGAGAGTCAAAAAAGATACACTGAGAGTTAACTGATCCGATACGTCCCAAGTCACGCCGCTGCCTTGTTTTAAGCTCATATATTGTGAAATGATCACGGGGATAACTTAAAGCATAAAGGGTTTCCCGTTCATCATCCAAAGCTAAACAACGACAGCCCTCCTTGGGAATAAGCGTATCAGTCCACACCACCTTGTCTTTGACAGTATCATAAGCCAGAAGAGCAGATCCCCGAAATGCTCTTTTTGTATCATACCATGATCCCCATGGTGAATAGAAACGCTCTCCAATAGGAGGCCCGCTCAGATGAGTCGCGGCATAGAGGATGCCATCTTTTAAGGAAGGCGCAAAACTATAGTGAATCTTACACTGTGTTGCACGTCCTGAATCGGGAGGATCCCCAACAACGTTGCCCACATCTACCAAGTACTCCAAAGTATCATTTACATCATCATAACGGACTAGAGTGACTTGTTCTCCACCGGTCAACTCGGTGCATGCAGCTGCATAGATACGGCCATCAGGTCCTGTAGATAGAGCCCAACAAGAATCAGACTTCGGCTTTTTCTCAAACCCATAATATCTTGCTTCATACCGTCCATTCACTTCTTACCCCTCCCTCTGGCTCTATTTTTAGTCTTTTTCCTTTTTACTCCTACTTTCTTTGCTCATATAATTATCGTGAGCTCTCAAAAACTTTTATTTGTGCCTCGTTATCCCTTCAGAGCACCTAATGTTATCCCTGAAGTGAGTTTTTTGGAAAAAATTATATAGACTATAAGAGTTGGAACCATCACAATTGTTAATCCAGCAAAAAGGGTACCCCAATCAGCTTGATAGTGTTGTACCATGTAAAGATTGGCGATCCCTAAAGGCAAAGTTCTTAATTCCCCACTTGAAATAATAACTAAAGCAAGAATATATTCATTCCATATGCCTAAAAAATTAAAAATACCTACGGTTATTAAACCAGGTTTAGCTAAAGGTAACATAATTCGCCAAAAAACAGAAAAATCTGAACATCCATCAATGATAGCCGCTTCGGCTAATTCACGCGGAAGGCTTTTAAAAAAAGGCGTTAAAATGAAAATAGAAAAAGGAAGAGAATAAGCTATATAGACAAGAATCAATCCAATGAAATTATCTAACAGGTGAAGATCCTTTAAAAGCAAAAACAGCGGGACAATGCCCAAAAATGTTGGAATCATTAATCCCCCCAAAAAGTAATAGAAGACAAATGAGTTTCCTAAAAATCTAAATCTAGTTAACACATAGGCAACCATGGCGGAAAGAAGCAAGATAAAAAAAACGGAAGTTGTAGTAACAAATAGGCTATTAATAAAATATTTTCCTATGCTAGCCTCTATCCATGCATTAACATAATTTTCCCATTTTATCCCTTTTGGGAGTGCCCAAACATTAGCGAAAATCTCCATGCTTGATTTTAGCGAACTTGAAAATATCCAAACTAGAGGAAAAATTACTATAATTGAATAAATAATAAGTATAAAGCTAAGAGGAATATTTTTAGTCCATTTCCCCAATATTGAGAGATCATTTGCTTTCTTCATTTTTTTCCTTTAGTATTCAATAATTTCTTTCTTCATCACTCTAATAGTGAACCATGAAGCGCTGAACATTACAATGAACAAAACAACACCAATGGCAGTTGCATAGCCAAAACTGCTATACTGAAAAGCGTGTTCATATAAGTAAGTGGTTACTACTTCTGTGTGTCGATTAGGTCCCCCCCTTGTCATTAGGAAAACTATAGTAAAAGTATTAAATGCAATAATAATAATGTAGACGGCAGCTACTTTAATTTGTTCCCACAGTAAAGGTATAGTGATAAACCAAAAGCTTTGCCATTCACTAGTCCCATCAATCTTACCAGCATCGTAGAGGGGCTGAGGTATATTTTGAATTCCGGCTATGAAAAAAATCATATAAAATCCGATAAATCTCCAAACCCCGGGAATTGTTACCGCAGTAAGGGCGGTATGGCGATCGCCTAACCAAGCACGGGTCAAATTACTCAAACCTATAAGTTCAAGAAAACCATTAAATATTCCAAAAGAGGGATTGTAAATAAAAGCCCACAAAACTGCGATGATTATCTCACTTAGGATATTTGGGAAAAAATACACTGTTTTATAAAATCCTGACCTTTTAACAACCTTAGTAAGAACAATAGCAAAAAAAAGGGAGATAGTTAAAAGCAAGAAAAGAGACAAAACTACAATATAGAGATTGTGCTCCAATGAAATCCAAAAAATTCCATCATGAAAAAGCTTTTTAAAATTGTCTAATCCTATATAAACTTTCCTCACCGATATTCCCCGCCATCTATAAAGACAAATATAAAAAGCTTTGGCCATTGGGTATACAAAAAAAAGGGAATATATAAGAACAGCGGGTGTAAGAAAGGAAATTATAAATATTCGCTTATGAGTATGCATTTTTCTTTATTCAAATTAGTACTTATAAAGATTTTTAAAGGTTACTCTCTGGGAGGAAAAGGAAAGTTATCCTCCCAGAGAAATTATGCTAGCTGAGTGCAGTGTCGTATCTTAAAATAGATGCTTTGGTATAGTTATATCTCCTCTTATCCTTTCAGCTTCCTTCTCTATTTTTTCAACGCACTGTTCTGGAGTAATTTCTCCACCAAGTAAAGCCGCTATTGCATCAGCTTGCACTTTTTTTAAGGTAGGATAAACCGCCCCAATAACGCTATCAACCATAACTGTTTTCTTGGCCTCTGTTAGAGCTTCCACCGTGCCTAAAAGGGTTTCATCAGTTATTTCTTCCCCTCCACTTCCCTTGATTGTCAAGATAGCGCTTTTTGATGTTGCGATCATCTTAGCGTTCTCCAAAGAAGTCATAAATTTGAGAAAATCAAAAGCTATTTCTGGATGTTTTCCGTCCATAGGGACAATCCAATTAGTAGCCATATCAGAGTCTGCCATAACAGTAGTGGGATCACCGGCTCCTCCTTCCCAGGCAGGAACACGCATGTATCGCATTTCAAAATCCTCAGGTGTTACTTTTACCATCTCCGATTGTAACCAGCTACCGCATCCAATAATAGCGGCTCTTCCAGCTAACCATTCCATTTGTGCTCCAGTATGATTCATCCCTAAGCAGCCTTTCTGGAAATATTCTTTGTCTACAAACTCTCGAATTATCTGAGCAGATTTAAGAAAAGCGGCACTCTTCCATGCACCAGGCTTCAAGTTAACCGCATCTTTAAATGCCTTTAAACCCCCTATCCTTAATGCTGGATACAAGAAATGATAAAAAACAGCATAGTCAGGATAGATTCCTTGGGTTGTGAAAGGAGCAATGCCTCTCCCCTTTATTTTTTCTGCCAAAATGAGAAGTTCACTCCAAGTTTTGGATACTTCCCATCCATTTTTCTCAAACAGCGCCTTATTATACCACCATCCAAAAACATTTAGGAAAAGCGGCATTATATAATGTTTCCCTTCCCATTTTCCTACAGCCAGAAGTTCTCCAATAAAAATCTCCTTCCACATCTCATCTTGATCGTAAGCCTTAGAGTTTAAAGCTTCATCCAGAGGACGTATCTTATTCTCATAAATTGCTGCCCAAAAATCAAATCCCCAACCAGGCGCACATACATCCGGAGGCGTTCCGGCAACAAACCTTGGACGCAGCTGCTCCCACACTCGTGGATTTCCCCATACCTTGACCTTTACATTAGGGTGCAACTCCTCATATTCTTTACCAATTTTTTCCAACCAATCAATCCCATAGCCCCCTTGAAAAGAGGCTACTTCCAAATCTGTCTTTTCAAAAGCGGCGATATTGAGCGCAAAGGTGATTAACCATAAAAAACTTACTATCATCAGTATTGTGAACACACGTAATATCCTTTTCATCTTTCTTCTCTCCCTAAATTTACTTTTTTCCGTGAAAGCCTCAGGAAAAAAAATTTAATTATCCGACATTTTTTCTCTTTAGAAGCTTTCCTTTCCCAAGCCAGCGACCCACCTGCTTCTCACCTCCTTCTGGCCTTATTTTTAGCTTTCTAACTTTCTTATAAATACTTATTTTCCCTCGGAGCAAAGGAGCCTGCGGGCCAGAGCCTCAGGGCAGGCATTGCCCGCGGGGGGGTATTTATGGCTTGTCCCTGATATTCCCATAGGCTCCTTTGTAAGTACATGAGATAGTTTAAGAACTCCTCTCTCTTTCTTTCCCAAGGGAGGGATAAGCCTGCTTATTGAGCTTCTCCCTCCCTTT
>JAUVZS010000077.1:0-6099 GCA_030602435.1 Clostridia bacterium | reverse complement strand
GGTAGGCACCACTGCAGCAGCTAGTCTCAAGCACAGAGCTTACGGACATATTGACTATAGACTTGCTCTATTTACCCTTATAGGATCGGTGGGAGGAGTGGAGTCAGGAGCACGTCTTCTGGTAAGATTGAAAAGGCTGGGGTCAATTACTATTTATAATCATTCTTTTAGTAAGATGTATCTTTGGATGACGGGAATTTATATAGTTCTCCTTTTAGCAGTGGGAACCTTCATGTTTTTTGAAAGTAGAAAAGCAAAAAAGAATCCCCTTCAAGAAGGAGTAGTAAGAACAAGAATTTCCACAAAAATTCAGAAGATGAGAATAGTCCCTACTTTTTCTCTACCTATCTCTGGAATAGAGTCTATTTCGGTGTGGACCCTCATCGCCTTAGGTTTTGTCATAGGGATGCTTTCCGGACTTTTAGGTGTGGGAGGTGGATTTATTTTAACCCCTTGTCTTATTTATTTTTTTGGAATTCCAACCCGCATAGCTATTGGAACTGGTCTTTTTCAAATTATATTTACTTCAGGGTATGGAGCACTGACCCATTTTTTCAAAGGAAACGTGAGTTTTTTTCTGGCAGGTTGCATCTTAGCCGGTTCGCTAGGTGGCTCACAATTGGGAGCAATGCTAAATAAGAAAATAAGAGCAGCCTCCACAAGGTATTATTTTTCTCTTGTAGTTTTCATTGCTATAGGGGTTATTATTCTTAAGTTTCTTTATAAGCTAATATAAGAGGAGGAGGATAAAGTGAAAAAAGGAATAAATCGGGCAGAAGTTCTAGTAGAAGCCTTGCCCTATATACGGAAGTTTTTTGGAAAGACTGTGGTTATAAAATACGGCGGAAAAGCCATGACTGATGAGAATCTGAAAAAGGGGATTGCCGAAGATATTGTCTTAATGAAATATGTGGGGATAAAACCGGTAGTAGTTCACGGAGGGGGGGAAGCAATAACGGCAATGATGAAAAGACTAAATATAAAATCCCGATTTATTGGAGGAAATCGGGTTACCGATAAGGAGACTATGGAGATTGTAGAGATGGTTCTGGTGGGTAAGATAAATAAGGAGATAGTTTCCCTGCTTAACCAATTTGGGGGTAAAGCAATGGGCTTAGAGGGTAAAGATGGACAGCTTATCGTAGCTAAAAAATGTAAAGATGAAAATTTGGGTCTGGTAGGAGAAGTAGAATATATAAATCCAACCCCTATTGAAATTTTAGAAAAAGAGGACTTTATTCCTGTTATCGCTCCCATAGCCACAAATAAAGAGGGAGAGACTCTTAACATAAATGCCGATACGGTAGCTGCCCAAATTGGAGGAGCTCTAAAGGCGGAGAAATTAATCTTTCTTACAGATGTAGAAGGCATCCTGGAGAATCCTTCTGATGAGAAAAGTCTCATTTCTAACTTAACTATAGAACAAATAGAAGATATGCTTAAGAAAGGAAAAATCCAGAAGGGAATGATAGCTAAAGCTAGAGCCTGTCAGACGGCACTAAAGCAGGGAGTAAATAAGGTACATATTATTAATGGAAAGATACCTCATTCTCTTTTATTAGAAATTTTTACTGATAAAGGAATTGGGACGCAGGTTATAAGATAAGAATCTTTACGGAATACATAAAATCGTAATACGTCGTGCGTGATGCGTATTGCGTAATACGAGATATGAGGTTTGTATGATAAAATGCTAGCGAGCAGGCAAGAACTCTGCCTGCGAGCCTGTTGCTTTTTTGAACAAATTTGATATAATAGTTGGGGTTACAAGATACCCTTTGAGGCGGGAATAGCTCAGTCGGTAGAGCATCAGCTTCCCAAGCTGAGGGTCGCGGGTTCAAACCCCGTTTCCCGCTCCCTTTTCTAGCTATAAGCAGCAAGAAACAAGATGCTTTCTCCTCTTCAAAAACTTACAGCTTATAGCTTAAGGCTTACAGCTTTTTCGAGGGGACACGATATACGACATACTATATACGAAATACGAGAAAAGGCGCCTGTAGCTCAATTGGATAGAGCAACGGACTTCGGATCCGTGGGTTGGGGGTTCGACTCCTCTCAGGCGCGCCCAGGATGAGCAAAACTCATTGACTAAACTGCTAGAAATCGACCTTGTCGATTTCTAGGGAGGTGATTTTAGATGGGTGGGTTTGAAGAATTAGGGAAAAAACTAGATAAACTGGCGAAGGAAATCAAGACTACTACACAAGTCAGAGCAGAGAAGACAGTTAAAGAAGCTAAAGAATGGGGAAAGAAACTTGATGAATTGGGAGAGGGAATCAAGAAAACGGTTCAAGAGGGACTAGGGAAATTTGTTACGGAGACCAAAGGATTAGGCCAGGCTGCTAAGTTAAGACTCCAGATTCGAGAAGAAAAAAAATATATAGAAGAGATATTTCGACAAATAGGAGAGAAAGCTTACGAGCTGCATTTGCAGAAAAAGATTGGCAATGTAGAACTAAAAAAACTGGGAGCCAAAGTTACCAAGCTGAAAAAAAATATCCGGGCGAAAGAAAAACAGATTCGGCGTTTAAGAAGTGGAGAAGGAAAAGAAGGTGAGGAGTGAGAGAACTTCGCAGGGTTGTTCTTTACACCGATGGTTCTTCCCTGGGAAATCCGGGAAGGGCAGGCGTAGGAGTTGTTATCTATAATGAAGACAATAAAGTAGTAAAAAAAGTGGCTGAATTCATCGGTGTTACTACGAATAATGTGGCTGAATATATGGCTCTGATCTATGCTTTAGAGGAGGCTCTCCACTTAAGGGCGAGAAAAGTAGAGTGTTTTCTGGATAGTGAACTCTTAGTAAGACAACTGAAAGGAAGTTATAAAGTCAGGGATAATAAACTAAAACTCCTTTATCATCAAGTAAAACATCTAGAAAGTTTCTTTGAAAATGTGAATTTTCATCGCACTAATAGAGAGGGAAATAAAGAGGCAGATAGATTAGCTAGAAAAGCAGCAAAAGAGAAGAGGGAATGAGGTGGTCGCGGGATATTCTAAGATATCCTGAGGAAAGTCCGGGCTCCAGAAAAGGATACTGGGTAACTCCCAGGGAGGGCGACCTTACGGAAAGTGTCACAGAAACTAAACCGCCGTAGCAACTAAGCTATGCTTAGTTGCTAGTAGTTCGAAGGACTACCAGGCAAGGGTGCAAAGGTGGGGTAAGAGCCTACCAGCGAGAAAGTGATTTCCGGCTGGACAAACCCTATCTGGAGCAAGGCCAAATAGGAGGGATTAACCCTCGGGTAGGCTGCTGGAGGCCTAAGGTAACTTAGGTCCTAGATAAATGATCACCACCAGGAAAAGATTTTTCTTGGTAACAAAACCCGGCTTACGCTTCCCTCTTCTTTTTATTGAAAAAAGGACGTAGATAAACGGGATACGACCAATGAAATACAATATACTAAAATAAGGAGGAAATAGAGTGAAGAAGTGGCTAAAGATCATCGGTGGGGTAGTAGCAACTGCGGTGGGAGTATGGTTAGTGGTAATTTTTGCCTCTAAGGTATTAATCTTTTTAGAGGGAATTGTGGGAATAGCTGTGGCGGTGATAGGATTAATTATTCTGGCTATCGGTATTAGTGAGTTAAAGGAGTAGAATCTAGCGTATAGCGTATACTATCTAGTCGTTAGTGAATAGTATTTAGTATATAGAAAAAAAGGAGTATATGAATAGTAAATAATATGTAGTATCTCGCGGTATAGGAATTTACACGCTTGCCGAAGGACATTTTCTGAAAGAGCCTTATAGCCGTCACCTTAACGAAGCTTCTGAGCGGAGGAAAAAGAAAGATTTACTGTTTGAGGAGCGAAGCGACGAGTTTAAATCTTTCCCGTAGCGAAGAAACTGAGGAGAAATAATCTAAAGCGGATATACAGCGACAGAAGAAAATTGTCCTGAGGGTTATCTTGTTGTTTGTTTGAAAGTCTTTTAACTAAATACTAATAACTAAATACTAACGACTAATTAGGGGAGGTGTTAACTAATGGCTCACAAAAAAGGACAAGGCCATTCATCTAATGGAAGAGAAAGTGCCTCTAAGCGCCTGGGGGTTAAGAGGTTTGGCGGACAATTCGTCAGAGCGGGCAGCATTCTGGTACGGCAGCGAGGCACGAAGTTTTGTCCTGGCTTTAATGTTGGCAAGGGTAAAGATGATACTTTATTTGCTAAAATCGACGGTTATGTGAAGTTCGAGGGAAACAGGAAAGTTAGCGTACATATGAGTTAAGAGGAAAGAAAGAAGTTGAAGCAAAGATTATTTACCCCAGGTCCCACACCTCTTCCAGAGGAAGTTAGACTGGCCCAGGCAAGGGAAATTATCCACCATAGAAGTGAGGGATTTGCCAAGGTTTTCCAGGAAGTCCGCCAAGGACTAAAGTATGTTTTTCAAACAGAAGAGGAAGTTCTGTTATTGACTGCTTCTGGTACAGGAGCTATGGAGGCAGTCGTGGCTAATCTTTTCTCTTCCGGTGATAGAGTTCTTGTGGTCAGAGGAGGAAAATTTGGAGAAAGATGGGGTGAAATCGCCGCTGCCTTTGGCCTTGAGGTGATTCCTCTCGATATTGAATGGGGAAGTGCAGTCAGTCCAGATTTAATAAGAGAGGAACTTGCCAAAGATTTGAGAATAAAAGCTGTATTTACCCAATTGGTGGAAACCTCGACAGGGGTAGTTTACGATATTGAGGCTATAGCAAAGGTTGTCAAGGAAACAGAGGCTGTATTGATAGTAGATGCTATAAGCGGACTGGGTGCCGAGCCTCTTCCTACTGACGGATGGGAAGTAGATGTAGTGGTGGGAGGGTCGCAGAAAGCACTGATGATTCCTCCCGGTTTAGCTTTTGCTAGCTTATCGCCAAAAGCATGGAGGTTAATAGAAAATTCAGATATTCCCCGATATTACTGGGATTTTAAAAAGGCAAAAAAAGCACAGGGAAAAAATCAAACTCCTTATACTCCGGCTGTCTCATTGATCTGTGCTTTGAGAGAGTCTTTGAAATTGCTTAGGGAAGAAGGGTGGGAAAATATCCTTGCCAGACATGCTAAGTTAGCCGAAGCTACCCGCAAGGCGGTTTTAGCTTTAGGACTGAAAATTTTCTCTAAAGTTCCCTCTAATGTACTCACTGCAATCAAGATTCCTTCAGGTATTGATGGGGGGAAACTAAGAAAAATAATGCGAGATGGATATGGAGTAGAGGTAGCAGGGGGACAGGCGGGGTTGGCAGGAAAGATTATCCGTATTGCCCATCTTGGATGGATGGATGCAAGTGATATGATAGTGGTTTTATCTGTCCTGGAGATGGGTTTGGTAAAATTGGGTTATTCTGTAAAATTAGGGAAAGGGCTAGCCAGTGCCGAGGGAATTTTAGGGAGGTGAAGGTGAAGGTTTTAATAAGCGACCCTCTGGCAAAAGAGGGAATAGAAAAATTAAAAGAAAACAACGACTTTAAAGTAACTGAGGCCGTAGGCTTAGGAGAAGAGAATCTGATCAAAGCCATCCCTTCCTATGATGCCTTAATTATAAGGAGTGAAACCAAGGTAACTAGAAAGGTAATAAAGGCAGCTACTCGCCTTAAAGTGATTGGGAGAGCAGGGACTGGTGTAGATAATATAGATGTAGAAGCGGCTACTAAAAAGGGTATTATAGTGATGAATGCTCCGGAAGGAAATACCATTTCTGCTGCCGAGCATACCATTTCCATGATTCTTGCTCTTTCTCGTAATATTTCTCAGGCTCATATGGCTTTAAGAGAGGGAAAATGGGATCGAAAGAAATTCATGGGGACGGAGGTGTGTGGAAAAACTCTGGGTATAGTAGGATTAGGTAGGATTGGAAGTGAGGTAGCTAAGAGAGCTCAGGGCTTAAAAATGAAAGTAATAGCCCATGACCCTTTTATCTCTCAAGAAAAAGCAGAAGAGATGGGAATTACCCTTTTTGATTTAGAAAAACTTTTACCTCAAGTGGATTACCTTACTGTACATACCCCTCTTACCTCCCAAACTAAAGGTATGATTGGGGAAAAAGAAATTGGCTTAATGAAAAAAGAGGCAAGGGTAATTAATTGTGCGCGGGGAGGGATTATTCGAGAAGATGCCCTTTATGA
>JAUVZS010000076.1:0-6141 GCA_030602435.1 Clostridia bacterium | reverse complement strand
CCTCCCCTTCCTCATCCAGGCTGGAAGTGGTGAGACCAAAAACCATCTTGCCCTGGTAGGTCTTATCCAGGTCCTGCAAAAAAGGAGTTAGTTTCGTAGCCCGCCCCACACATATAAGAAGAAGGCCTGTAGCTGCTGGATCTAGTGTTCCTGCATGTCCCACTTTCTTTATCTTTAAAACCTGTCTGACTTTGTCTACTACATCGTGAGAACTTATCCCCTTTGGTTTATCTACCAGTAAAAGCCCCTCCATCCTCACCCTCTAAAAAATTTCCATTTTTGAATTTATGAGGGAAATTCTTCTTTCCTTTTTAACAAACTCTACAACTTTAGATAAAACACTCTGAGAAAACCTTCTCTCTGCAGCTATAAAAGCCACCCCTATGAGAGTCTTCTGCCAGAGGTCCTGGTGTCCAATCTCAGAGGCAGAAACATTAAAATTGTTTCTTATACGAGTAATTAGACTCTTTACAGTACGGCGTTTTTCTTTTAAAGAGTTACTAGAAAATAGCTGAATTTCCAGTTCTAATACGCCCACAACCATATTCGTATCTCGTTGTTCGTCGCTCGTATCTCGAAGAGACTGTCCTAAGTCCCTTGATAGCTCATAGCTCATGGTTTTGCTACCAGCTATCAGCCATCAGCTACTAATCAACCCTCTTCATTTCATAGACTTGAATTGTATCCCCTTTCTCTATTTTATCGAAGCCATCTATATTTACTCCACATTCCAGTCCCTTTAAAACTTCTTTTACATCACGATCGAAGCGTTTAAGGCCCTTAATAATACCCTCCCCTATCATTTTTTCCTCTCTAAAAACTCTTACTCTACTTCCCCTGACAAGCTTCCCCTCTTTAACATAAGAACCTGCTACTGTTCCTACTTTAGAAATGGTGAACATCTCCCGAATCTCTGCCTCTCCTATCACCTCTTCTTTGTATTGGGGCTCCAGAAGACCCCCCACAACTTCTTCGACATCCTCTATCATTTTATAGATAATCTCGTAGCTTCTTATAGTTACTTCTTCCTCTTCGGCTAAGGTTCTATTTACTGAAGATATCACTGTATTAAAATTAATAAGTATTGCTTTTGATGCAGAGGCCAGAAGGATATCAGATTTTTTTATTTCCCCTATTCCTCGATGGACAATATTTATCTTTACTTCTTCATTCTCTAAATTTTTTAGTGTGTCTGAGAGAGCTTTCAATAAACCTTGAGAATCTGCTTTGAGGATAACATTTAAAGTTTTTTGTTTTTCCTCGGTTTCTTCATAAAGATTTTCTAAAGTGAAAATATCTCTTTTTACCAAACCTTTTTTCCGCTCCTCTGTCTTAACTTTTTCTGATAACTGACGAGCTTCTCTCTCATTTTCTATTCTTTTAAATATACTTCCGGGAGTTCCTACATCAGAAAGTCCTAAAGCTCTTACTGCGGTGGAAGGCCCTGCTTTCTCTAAACTCTCTCCTTTCCAATTAATAAGAGCCCTTACTTTTCCATAAACTGATCCCCCCACTAAAATATCACCTATTCGCAATGTTCCCTCTCGGATAAGTAGTGTAGCACAGGGGCCTTTTTGTCTATCCAACTCACCCTCTATTACCACTCCTTGAAAATCTCCATCTGGATCCGCCTCTGACTCTAGCATTTCTGCTTCTAAAAGGATCATCTCTAAAAGTCCATCTAACCCTTGCTTGGTTAAAGCAGAAACTTCCACAAATATAGTCTCACCTCCCCACTCTTCAGGCACTAAATTATACCTTTTCAACTGTTTCTTAACTCGCTCTGGTTTTGCTTCTTCTTTATCTATCTTATTTATAGCTACCACAATGGGTACCTTAGCTGCTCTAGCATGATCAATTGCTTCCACTGTTTGAGGCATAACTCCATCATCACCTGCTACGACCAAAACAACGATATCGGTAACCTGAGTTCCATGAGCACGCATAGCTGTAAAAGCCTCATGACCAGGGGTATCGATAAATACAATTCTCTTCCCCTGAAATTCTATTTCTGAGGCTCCGATCTTTTGGGTGATTCCTCCTACTTCTCCTTGGGCTATGGTTGTTTTTCGTACAGCATCTAGAAGTGAAGTCTTTCCATGGTCTACATGGCCTAATAACGTCACTACAGGAGCCCGCATCAGCTTCCTTTTTTTAAGAGAAGGCTTCTTTTGTGCCTTCTTCTTTACCTGTTTGATTTCTTCTGAAGATAAACTGCTTAGAGAAGTTTTGCCCTTTATCTTTAAATCAGAAAGAATCTTTAGGAGTTTCTGAGCAGACAAATTTAATTTTTTAGCTAACTGATAAACCCGCATTAATCTTTCCTTTCAGATTTGTCTTCTATTTTCATAGCTTCGTTCAAAATCTTTTCCGCTGTCTTGGGCCCAATCCCTCGAACTTTAGATAAGGCCTCAACACCACCCCTTACAATGTCTCTGTGGGTTAGAAAACCAGCTTCTTTGAGAAAAGCTAAAGTCTTTTCCCCTATCCCAGCAAGATGCTTTAAAAAAATTGCTTCCTCTGCTATCTGCTCAAGAGATCTTACATCAATCTGCCATCCTGTTAACTTTACCGCCAACTTTACATTCTCTCCATGACTTCCAATGGCTAAAGAAAGTTGATCATCAGCAACGATAGCCTTTGCTACCTTATTAGACTCGTCGAGTTTAACCTCTATTATCTCGGCTGGCTTCAAAGAATTCTTTATAAAAGTAGCTATATCTTCACTGTACCTTATTATATCAATCCTCTCCTTTTCCAATTCTAAGAGGATAGCTTTAATACGAGAACCTCGCAGGCCTACACAGGCTCCTACGGGGTCTACTTTCTCCTGCTCCGATTCTACCACTACCTTGGCTCTTCTTCCCGCATCCCGCTTTATCTGTCTAATTTTAACAATTCCCTCTCCTATCTCTGGCACTTCTAACTCAAAAAGCCTTCTTAAGAAATTAGGGTGACTCTGAGAAAGGACAATACGGGGACCCTTGGGCTCTCGCGTAACCCGCAGAATATAGGCCTTTATTCGTCCTCCTTGCCTATATTTTCTATTAACCAACTGCTCTCTCTTAGGAAGAATCCCTTCTGTCTTACCCAAATCAATGAGAACAAAGCGATCAGCTTCATAGCGCACCGTCCCACTAATTATTTCTCCTTCTCTCTTCTTAAATTCCTGATAAAGAAGGTCCATTTCCATCTCTACAATCTGCTGTATCATCACATACTTACCAGTACTAGCAGCAATCCTACTAAATTGGAAAGGATTTACTTCTACCTCTACCTCATCCCCCAACTTCACCTTCTCATTATTTTTTCTGGCCTCTTTTAAAGATATCTCTATCCCGGGACTGTCTACTTTTTTAACTACTTCCTTGCTTATGAGCACTTGAAATTTCCCTTTTTTTTCATCTAGAATCACTTGTAAGTTCTGTGGTAACTGACCATATTTTTTCTTATAAGCAGAAAGCAGGGCCTCCTTAACGCTTTCTAATAATACCTCAGGAGAAAGACCTCTCTCTCTTCCAATACGCTCTAGAAGAAAGAAAAAATCACTATTTTGCATTTTGTTGCACCAATTCTTTCATTTTTTGAAAAACGGCATCTTTTTTAACTTTCACCGTGGTTTCCTCTCGACGAGTTTTAATTTCTATCCTGCTCTCCTTTAAAAAGGTGTTACCAATAATTATTTTTAAGGGAATGCCTACAAGATCTGCATCATTAAATTTTACCCCTGCATTTAGGTCTCGATCATCCCATAATATATCTAATCCCCCATTTTTTAGTTGAAGATAAATTTCCTCCGCTACTTTAAAAACCTCGGGAGATGTCGCTATTACTACAGCCTGAAAGGGAGCAATTTCCTTCGGCCAGATGATACCTTCTTCATCATGGTTCTGCTCAATAATTGCTGCCAGGAGTCTACTCACTCCGATTCCATAACACCCCATAACAAAGTATTTCTCTTTTCCCATACGGTCCAGAAAGGTAGCTTGCAAACTGCGAGAATACTTTTCTCCTAGCCAAAAAAGATGTCCTACTTCAATTCCCCGCTTTATCCTTATTTTACTTTTGCAGAGGGGGCACCTATCTCCTGAAACCGGAAACCCTATATCTCCTATTACAGTGGGTTGAAAATCCCTACCCGGTTCCAATTTAGCTACGTATTCGCATTCTTCGCACTCCATTATTCTATCTTCTCCCAAAGGAGCCAGAACTATGAATTCATCTGAGCGTTTTCCTCCTATAGGTCCTGTGTCAGCCTCTACTAATCTATAATTTAGGCCGCAGCGAGAAAAAATTTTTTCATAAACCTGCTTCATTTTCTCGTAAATTATCATCAACTCTTTCTCGCTCTGACAGAAGCTATAGGCATCCTTCATCAAAAACTCTCTTGTCCGAATAACTCCTCCCCGTGCTCTTGGCTCATCTCTAAATTTTGTTTGAATTTGGTAAACTATAAGAGGGAGTTTTTTATAGGAGCTTATCTGGTGCTTCACTAGCTGAGTAATCATCTCTTCGTGAGTAGGACCGAGGACGAAATCTGCCTCCTTTCTATCCTTAAAACGGAGAAGTTCTTCTCCATAATTTTCCCATCTTCCGCTCTTTTTCCAAAGATCGGCTGGTTGAACAAAGGGAAGGAGCAATTGATGTGCTCCAACCTGGTTCATTTCCTCCTCTATAATAGAGATGGCCTTAGCCAAAACCCTATATCCTAAAGGAAGATATGAATAGACGCCTGCAGCAAACCTCATTATTAAACCTGCCCTGAGCATTAACTTGTGACTTATACATTTAGCCTCTGCAGGAGCCTCTTTAGAAGTAGTAATTAGATATTGAGAAAGTCTCATCGCTTTAGTCCTTAAAAAACACGAGCCCGAAAGAAAGGGGCTCGTGAGTAAAAGATACCACTAATTTATTTTTGTTCCCGAGTTACCTCCTACAATTCCAAAAGTCTTCTCAAGAGCTCTCTCTTGTTTTTAGTATAGCCTATCAGCGAAAAAAGTCAAGCATTACGCGTTTCTTTTACTTCACCACCTCTCTTAAACCCTTTCCTATTTCAAACTTAACTACTTTTTTAGCTGGGATTTGTATCTTTTCCCCTGTTTGGGGATTTCTTCCTTTCCTCGATTTTCTGTTTCTTACCCGAAAGGTGCCAAAGTTAACCAGCGTAACCTTTTCACCTCCGGAAAGAGCTTCTGCGATGGTTTGAGTTACAGCATCTACTACTTTCCTTGTATCCTTTTTAGTTAAACCTACCTCATCTGCTACTTTTTCTACTAACTGTGCCTTATTCATCCTTTCTCCTCCTTATTCTTTTGTCTTTTTCTCTCTTTAATTCAGGAACATCCAGCGCTTTATCATCGTACCATATCATTACCTTCTTCCTATCGCCTCTCAAAGAAAGTTAAGTTCAGAAAGATCTTTCAGCATATTATAATATAAGCGGTAGAATATTGTAACATAACTCTAGTAATGTACAGTCTGTACCGATAGATTATTATAGTATAATACTACTTATTGTGTTAATTGTCAAGATAATTAGAGAAATTTTCTTTAATGAATTGGGTCTCCTCTTTAGAAAAAATCAATGTTCCCTGGATGGGAAACAGAAATCTTAGTCTTTACTTTGAAAAGTAGTATTTTTTTCTACACGTGATAATCTCTGTTATCTAAAATAAAAAACCCATTCTCATATATTTATATCTATTATGAAAGAACGGATTAATTTGCTAGCCAAAGCTTCATTTTAGCCAAATATGTACAATTTTTTTGCCAATTTTGAACTTGTTAAAAAATTCACTTATTTGAGATGGCGCTTAGTTAGTTTACTGGTGAGGATTCAGAGTTTTTTAAAGGTAGGTATCCTTGATAGTTACATGTCTATAGATAATTTTTCTTCTAACTTTTCTGGCCAATTTTGTACATCTTTTAAAAAAATTATATCTAGAAATGCTTGAATTTCGGCATTTAAAGAACCTAAGAAAGAATGGACATTAATGCCCACTCTCTATAAAGCCGTTCTTATTCGCTGAATTTTAGTTATTGCTTAAGTTCCAGCCTCTAGACAGTATAGAAAGATGGACATTAATGTCCATCTTTCTATACTGTAAATTCTTCTTATTTTTGCTCAATTTAACTATTGAC
>JAUVZS010000266.1:0-2792 GCA_030602435.1 Clostridia bacterium | reverse complement strand
AGGCCTGCCCTTTGCATTATTCTCCTTTATTTTTTCTATCATAGCTTTTGCTAACGCGCGACTGACATCCTCCCACTTCGGTAGCACCACAACTCTAACAGGACTCCATTTATCTATTTCATCTAAGGACATTGTAAGTAGCTTCTCCATATCTTCCTTGCTTAAGGTGACATTACGAACTATTCCTTTGAATCTCGGCATTCTTTTCCTCCTTATGTTTTTTTCTTTTTTTAAGACTTTCCTTGGGTAAAATAATTATCCTTCCTACCTGAATCTCTTTTATGCGGACTTTCTGATGACAAGTTTAGTCTCCAGAATCACACTCTGGGGTTCTTCTATTTCCCCCTCAATTTTCTTCTTTAATAATTTCATTGCTTCTCTTCCCAGTTCATATTGGGGAATATGCACAGTGGTCAGAGGCACCTGGAGAAAGCGAGCAAAAGCTACATCATCATATCCCACTATGGCTATATCCTCAGGAATTTTGAGCTCTGTCTCTTCCAGTGCTTGCATAACTCCCAAAGTTACAAAATCACAATAGGCAAAAACTGCCGTAAATTTAGTCCCGCCAGGCAGTATCTCTTTCATAATTCTGTAGCCATCTTCCATTTTTAAAGCACCCTCCTTGACTAAAGATTTATCAAAAAGAATAGCATGTTCCTGTAGAGCTCGTTTATATCCCACTAGTCTTTCCTTAGCACTGGAGATATAGGGAGGTCCATTTATGAACAGGATTTTTTTATGACCCTTTTTAATCAGGTAGTCGGTGGCTGAGAAAGCTCCCTTTATGTCATCGGTGATTACATAATCACTTTCCACAAGGTCAAAATGCCGACCTACCAAAACAAAAGGAATCTTCTTTCTTTTTAATTCCAGAATATCTTTATATTCAGTCTGGGATGGAGTGATCAATAACCCATCTACTCTTTTTTCCAGCATCATTTGAACGGCGAGCTTCTCCCATTCATATTTTTCACTTATATCACAAAGGATAATATTATATCCCATTTCACGAGCTGTATTTTCTATTCCTTTGACAATGGAAGCAAAAAAAGAATCAGCGATATCAGCAATTAGAACTCCAATAGAACCTGTCTTCTTGGCTTTTAGGCCTCTAGCAAGAGCATTGGGAGAATATCCCAACCTTTCGGCTACTTCCCTGACCTTCTGTTTGGTTTCATAGCTTATATCAGGTTTGTTATTTAGAGCTCGAGAGACAGTAACAATAGATACTCCCACTTCTCTCCCTATATCCTTCAAAGTAACATGAGGCATTTTTCTTCTCACCCCTTTAGGTTTTTTATAGCTACTACATCGATAACATTAAGCATAAAGTTAGCCACTCAGGCGTCTACCGTCCCTTCTATAATACCTTTTAAAGCAGGACTTTTAGTCAATCTTATGATTTTCTTACCTTATTTTTATCAGTTATTACTTTATCGTTAACGTTAAGCATATTATAATACGTAATTAAAAATTGTCAACTCCCTATCGCCGAAAATTTTTGAAAAGTTAACCTCCCCCTTAAACCCCTATAACTCTTGTACAATACTGATTTTCAGTTTTTAAAGTTTATCGCACCGCAAAGAACTTTTATCCCTTCTCCGAAATCCCTCCAGCTAACTCCTAATCCCTTCGCCAAGAAAAATTTGACAGGGGAAGAAGTGTTGTTATAATAATTCTAGCTTGAGAAAAAATTCACAATTTGAGGCAAGGAATGGATAAAGAAAGGATAGAAAAAGGCATACGGCTATTTCTGGAGGGAATAGGAGAAGACCTTAACCGAATTTCCATAAAAGAAACTCCCGCCCGAGTAGCCAAAATGTGTGAGCACATCTTTAGAGGAATAGGTAAAGACCCTAAAGAAGCATTAACCATTCTTAAAGAAGAAAAACATGATGAGATTATTCTTTTAAGAGATATCCCCCTTTATTCTTTCTGCGAACATCATCTTTTGCCTTTCTCCGGAAAGGCACATGTTGCCTATATTCCCAAAGAAGGGAGAGTAACTGGATTAAGTAAACTAGCTCGGGTAATAGATATTCTCAGCAAAAGGCTTCAGGTTCAGGAAAGATTAACCACCCAGATAGCAGATATAATAAATGATACCTTAAAGCCTAGGGGAGTAATGGTAATAATAGAAGCAGAGCATCTTTGTATGTCCATGCGGGGAATCAAGAAACCAGGAACAACAACAGTTACCTCTGTAGTAAGAGGGATATTCAGGGAGAATCCAGCTACCCGAGCCGAGGCCATAAGTCTTATAAAAGGATTAAAAAAATAAAAGAAAGGAGAGACTATCTATGCTTTCAGATTTAGAAATTGCCCAAGCAGCGGAGATGAAACCTATTACTGAGATTGCGGAGGCTCTTGGCATTAAGGAAGAAGAAATTGAACCCTATGGAAAGTATATGGCTAAGATTCCTCTTGATATACTGGAGAGATTAAAAGATGCTCCAGAGGGAAAATTTATCACTGTAACGGCCATTACCCCTACCCCTCTGGGAGAAGGTAAAACTGTGACTAACATTGGCCTGGGACAAGCTCTAGCCAAGATAGGAAAGAGAGTTTGTAATACTTTGCGTGAACCCTCAAAGGGCCCTACTTTTGGTATAAAAGGAGGAGCCTGTGGAGGAGGATATTCCCAGGTCCTTCCTATGGAGAATATTAACCTACATTTCACCGGTGATATTCATGCTGTGGAAACGGCGCACAATCTCCTGGCAGCAGCTATGGACGCTAGTATTCTTCTAGGAAATAAACTCAATATTAACCCTCTCAATATAACCTGG
>JAUVZS010000023.1:0-9751 GCA_030602435.1 Clostridia bacterium | reverse complement strand
CGTCACTATAGGTGTAGTTCATAATTCATCCCAGGTTATCGCACAATGTTGGATAAATCCAACCGCCTACCTTACCATTGAAAAAAACTATACACTATATGCTACCCCATAAGAGATCAAAGGTCTTAGGGGGTATGTCCTCGCTTGTTTGATAGTAACATATGTTACTATAACAAATTAGGACCTCTGAACTTTTGCCACGTTGGGATCAAATTCCGCACTTTCACTGCAGGATTTTTTGGAAGGGTCATTTTATAATTCAAAAATTACGCTGAATATTTATTTTTGACATTTAAAAAATAAAGTAGTAATATGGTAATAACCGTATTAAACTGGTAATAATGGAAAAAAGTAAAATGCAAATTAAACTTTTGGATGGAAAAGTTAAAAGAACCTACCATCTTACAGCCTATCAAGTTGAAGCTTTAAAGATACTCTCGAGGAAAAACTATGAAGACAAAATTAGGTTGGACCTGCGATACTATCTAAAAATACCGAGTAAAAATACTGATTATGCTTATGCGACGGAAAAGATAAGGGGAGAGGAGGATTAATGAAAGTTTTATTGGTTAATCCACCCATGAGTATTTCTTCTCATATGGTAGGCTTAAGTCGTCCTCCTCTTGGCTTAGCATACCTTGCTTCAGTTTTAAAAGACCATCACCAGGTAAAGATAATTGATTTCAATGTTGAGAAAGAAGACTGGGATAACTATCCGTATAGTGAGTTCGATATCGTAGGTATCTCAGTTCATGCTGTAACATCTCCTGTCTCTTTTAGGATTGCTGAGCTTGCAAAAAATCAAGGAGCTATAGTGGCAATGGGAGGTCCTCATATTAGCTTTTTAGACAAAGATACCTTAGAGAGTGGAGTGGCGGACTATGTCGTCCGAAATGAAGGAGAATACTCCTTTCTTTCCTTGGTTAAATTTTTATCGAAGGAGATACCTCTTGAAGAAGTGAGAGGGGTTTCCTATTTAACTGATGGCGAATTCAGCAGAGCCCCTGATGGCCCATTTATTTATGATTTGGATTCTCTACCTTTTCCAGCAAGAGAGCTTTTACCTCTCAAACTTTATAAGGAAAAACTGCGTGGTCGTCCTATAACTACGCTCATAACTTCCAGAGGTTGTCCCTTTAACTGTAACTTTTGCTCCATAGCTCAGTTTTTTGGTCTTCGCTGGAGGTCAAGATCGCCCGAAAATATTTTTGAAGAGATAGAATTACTGTATAAAGAATATAATTACCGAGCTCTCTCATTTCTTGATGCCAACTTTACCTTAAGTCCTAGTCGTGCTATCAAGCTCTCCGAAAAGATAATAAAGCAAGGATGGGACTTAATCTGGGTAGCGGAGTCACATGTGAGGACAATAGTAAATAACCCCGACATGGTTCGGATAATGGCCAAGGCTGGATTTAAAGATATTTTCATCGGATTTGAAAGTGGTAACCAGCAGGTGTTGGATGGATATGGGAAAAAGGCGCTCGTCTCAGATGCTTTAAGGGCCATGGAAATTCTAAAAGAAAATAATGTGCAAGTAGTAGGAAGCTTTATTCTTGGGGGTTTAAATGAGACTAAAGGTATGATGAAAGAAACCATCAAATTTGCAAAACGACTTAACCCCACTAGGGCTCAATTCACAATACTAACTCCTTATCCTGGAACTAAGCTCTATAAAAGAGTAAAGGATCGACTTTTAACCAAAAATTGGGAAGTTTACTCCGGCATAAATCCTATAATAAAACTTGATCATATATCCCCTAAAAAATTGAGAAGACTTTGGAGGAAGGCTTATTTTTCCTTTTATGGGCGTTTGGGAAAAATCGTTGAGAATATGCCTCATTTTCATATACATTATTTGTTTCCTAAAATCTTATTCGCCTACGGTAAATTTCTTTTATCCGGAAGACGTCATATTTCCTAACCAAACACCCACCAGGCAAGAGGGGTAGATAAGCTATTTTAACTTTCTTCGGCATGTCTTTTATCAAGATTACATTGATATTAAACAATCCGCTATACGCTAAAAAAGAGGAGGGCTAAATTGCTCTTAGAGTATGCAGAAATACCCACCAAGGATACTCGCTACGCCTATACTACAGGAAGAATAAGAGCACTTGAACTGGACCTTTTAGAAGAAGCTGATTTTTCGCGAATGAAACAAGCTGATAAGGTGGGTGAGGCCTTAGAAATCCTGGCTAAGATTTTTCCTTATTCGGAATCTATGAAAGATATAAAAGAGGAAGAATTTGAGAAAGGACTGGACAAAGAGCTAAAGAGAACTCATAAGGAGCTGCGGCACTTTTGTCCCGAACCAGATTTAATAGACCTATTTTGGCTGGAAAATGACTTTTATAATCTAAAAGTCCTGTTAAAGATTCATTTTCAGAAAAAGCTCTCTAAAGAAATTTTTGTATCTCTAAAACCAGCTTTGTCTCTGGCAGGTACACTGGATATAAGGGTCCTCGGAGAGGCTGTGGAAAAGGAAGATTTTACCCAGCTTCCTTCCCATTTTAGAACTCTTTTGGAAAAAACTTTTCCTTTGGTGGAGAATAATCCCCACCCCCAATTTTTAGATAGTTTTTTAGATAGAGAGTTTTTTCAATGGCTGTGGTTGAAAACGCAAAAGTACTCCGATTCCTTTTTTTCTCACTTAATTCAACTCTGGATCGACTCTTTCAATATAAAAGCCTTTCTCAGGATTAAGTCCTGGCAAAAGGAACTTCTAGAAGAAGTTCTTGTAGAAGGTGGCCTCATAGATAAAGGACAATTGCTTCAGTTATCTTATCAAGGAATACAAGCACTAGTTGATGAATTTAAGAATGCAAATTATCCGGAAGCAGTTAAAGAAGCTTTGGAGGAGTGGGAAAAAGAAGGGTCTTTATTTATTTTGGATAAGTTTTTTGATGAGTGTATCTTAAAGCATACCTATTGCGGCTTTTACATAACTTTTGCCAGAGAACCCTTGGTTAATTATATCTTTCTTAAAAAATGTGAAATAAAGCGTTTGCGAATAATCCTGAGGACAAAACTGGGTGGGATTCCGGGGAGTGAATTCCATGCCTAAAATAGCCCTTGTTGCAGATAAACATACTTCTCTTCCCTTTCTCGGAGTGGGGATTAATACTGTAATTTGTGAAGAGTCCAAAGAAGTAAGAAGAATATTTCAAAAGCTATTTGAGCAAGATTATGGGGTTATCTTTATTACTGAATCTTTAGCCAGCAAATGTTTGGATGTAATTGAGGAGTTAAGTGATAAGAACCCTTCTCTTATCATTACTATAATCCCTGATTTTGGGGGAGAAGCTTTGGGGGTGGCTGAGCAAAGGTTGAAAAATTTAATAAAGAAAGCAGTGGGGATGGAGCTCCCCGAGTAAAAAATGAGTGTTAGAGTAGGAATACCAAGGGCCTTACTTTACTATAATTTTTATCCCTTTTGGAAAACTTTTCTTACAGAATTAGGGGCAGAGGTAATTGTATCTCCTCCAACAAACAGGCAGATCTTATCTGATGGAGTTAAATACGCTGTTGATGAGGTTTGTTTGCCGGTAAAGATTTTTTTTGGTCACGTCATTAGTCTAAAAGATAAGGTGGATTATCTTTTCATTCCCAGGATTGCCTCTATAGAAAAAAAATTCTTTATTTGTGCTAAATTTTGGGGCCTGCCGGATGTGATCAGAAACTCCTTAGAAGACATTCCGCCCCTTTTAACTACGGATATTAATTCAAATAGAAGATCTTTGTACCGCTCGATGTGGCAGTTGGGCAGGCGTCTCAGGGCTAATCTCTTTAAGATCCATACCGCATACAGAAAAGCCAGGGGGATTCAAGAGAAGTTTCTTCAATCAAGGCAGCAAATAAGGTCTCCAGCTGAATTTTTAGCACTTCTAGAGGGGGAGAAAGTAAATCCCCTCACTTCAATCCTCTCCCCCAAGGGAAGAGGAGACAACAAGAAGATCTATAGTGACATAAATGTCACTATTAGAAAATCATCCTCATACTCGACCTCACGGTTGGGGTCTTCCAACGGCGTAAACCCGGCCACTAATTCCAAAATTGGTCTTATTGGGCGTCCATACAATATTTACGATGATTACCTTAATATGGATATTGTTGCAAGATTAGAGGAGATGGGTGCATCGGTAGTCACCCCAGAGATGCTTTCTCCTACTCTTCTTTATGAAGAGACAAAAAGACTATCCAGAAAGAATTACTGGACCTATGGCAAAGATATGTTAGGAGCTGCTCGTTATCTGGCCAGGGAAAGGGTGGATGGTCTTATCTTCTTGATATCTTTTAACTGCGGCCCAGACTCTCTGTTGACGGAATTAGCTATAAGAAAGATCGAAGATAAGATTCCTGTTCTTCTGTTAATATTTGATGAAGAAAGGGCAGAAGCGGGTATGATGACAAGAATAGAATCTTTTATGGAAATAGTTAAAAAGAGAAAGAAACAATGAAGGTTTCCTTTCCTCATATGGGTAATTACTATCCAGCTTTCAAAAGCTTAATGGAAAACTTAGGATGCGAAGTTCTGGTTCCTCCTTCTACCAGCAGGAAAACAATGAAATTAGGAGCAAAATATGCTCCTGAATTTAGTTGTCTTCCTTTTAAGATTAATCTGGGAAATTATATAGAAGCCCTTGACCTGGGAGCAGATGTTCTTTTTCAGGCTGGAAGGGCAGGTCCATGTAGATATGGTTTTTACGGAGAAGTTCAAAAGGGGATTTTAGAAGACCTGGGATATAACTTCAGAATGCAGGAGCTCTTTCCTGAGTTTGGTCTATTTAGTTTTATTAAAGGATTGAAGGGTTTAAATCCAGAGGCAACTATTTTCCAAATGACTAAAGCCGCTCTCATAACTATAAAAAAGATTAATTTAATTGATGAGATGGAGCACCTGGTAAGAAAGTTAAGAGCGTACGAGGTGAAGAAAGGAGAGGCTGATAAAGTTTTTGCCAGAACTCTTGAATGGGTAGATGAAGCGAGGACCTTAAGAGAAATTAGAGCTGCCAGAAGAAGAATCCTTAAAAGATTCAGGGCTATAAAGAAAGATGAGACAAGGTCCCCTCTTAAGATTGCTATAGTGGGAGAATTATATGTAGTTATGGAACCTTTTTCAAATTCGGATATAGAAAGAAAATTGGGACAGATGGGAGTTGAGGTTTTTCGACCTCTTTGTTTAAGCCAGATATTAAGGCATGCTCTCTTTTTCTGGGAGTATCGAGATATTACCAGAAAAGGCAGAGAATTTATTGATTATGAGTTGGGAGCTCACGGCGGCCATTCTGTAGGTCATACAGTAGAGTTTAGCAAAAAGGATTTCCAGGGGGTGATTCATATTTATCCCTTTGGCTGCTTACCTGAGGTGTCGGCTCGGAGCATCCTTGATAAAGTGAGAGAAAAATTGAATATTCCTCTAATGCATTTATCCTTCGATGAACAAACGGGAGAGACAGGAGTAGAAACTAGATTAGAGGCGTTCATCGAGATGCTGGAGCGAAAAAAAAATAGTATATAGTATGAAAGAAAAAGGAAAGTACAAAATGCAAACGATATACGATATACTATATACGAAATACGGGATAATATGAAGGCATATCTAGGAATAGATGTGGGTGCTGTTTCTACTAATCTGGCTATTATTGATGAAAATAGGCAGGTTTTAGATACTTTATACATACAAACAAATGGGAATCCTATAAAAGCAGTACAAGAGGGGTTAAGAAAGATAAAGAAGATACCTGTTAGTGGTGTCGGAGCTACTGGCTCTGCGCGAAAATTGGTCAAAGCTATAACTGGAGCAGATGTGGTAAAAACAGAGATAATAGCTCATGCTGTTGCTGCCCAACATTTTAATCCAGATGTAAGAACTGTTATAGAGATCGGTGGTCAGGATTCAAAGATTATTCTTTTGAGAAATGGTGTGGTAGTGGATTTTGCTATGAATTCCATTTGTGCGGCCGGCTGCGGAGCATTTCTTGACTACCAGGCAAGACGTCTTAAGATGCCTATAGAGACTTTTGGAGCTTTTGCTTTAAAAAGTAAATCGGCTGTCAACATTGCTGGTAGGTGTACAGTCTTTGCCGAGTCAGATATGGTTCATAAACAGCAAATTGGTCAACCCCTGGAGAATATTATTTGTGGTTTGTGTGAGGCTATTGTGAGAAATTATTTAAATAATGTAGGCAAAGGTAAGAAAATCTCCTCACCCGTGGTCTTTCAAGGGGGAGTAGCGGCAAATCAGGGTGTACGTGAGGCGTTTAAAAAGGAACTTGGCTGCGAGATAATTGTGCCAAAATATTTTGATGTTATGGGGGCAATTGGCTCTGCTTTGTTGGTCCTGGAAAATAAAGTAAAGGAAACCAATTTTAAAGGTTATAATCTGGCAAATATTGAACTTACCTCCTCATCATTTACATGTGGCGATTGTGCAAATCAGTGTGAGATTGTAGTTATAGAGCAGGAAAAGGAAGTTATCGCCAGATGGGGAAGTAGATGTGGCAAACGGAACATTTGAGAGGAAAAGGGGCTATATACAGAAATTTAATTAAAGCGAGTGATTTATACTCCTTTCAAGTAGAAATCAAGGAAAGTAATCTTCTTGTCTTAGCTGATAAAAGGCTGCCCAAACAAACAGAGGAGGCTTTAATTTGGTATCGCGAAGATATAGAACAATATATTTATAAAAGTCCCAGGTTTAAAGTTACTTTCAAACCTTTTCCTTTAGAAGAAAAAATGCCTCCTATTGTTAGAGCTATGGCTGAGGCAGCTCAAGCAGCAAAGGTAGGGCCTATGGCTGCGGTAGCTGGAGCAATAGCAGAGTTTGTGGGAAAGGAGCTTTTAAGCCATTGCCGTCAAGTTATAGTGGAAAACGGAGGAGATATCTTTATGAAGGTGAGAAAAAAAAGAAAGGTGGGAATCTATGCGGGGGATTCTCCTCTCTCAGGAAAGATCGCTTTAAAAATAAAACCCCAAGATACTCCTTTAGGTATATGTTGTTCAGCAGGAACCTTTGGGCATTCTCAGAGTTTAGGACGGGCAGATGCAGTAGTTATTCTTTCCCCCTCTGCCGCCTTAGCTGATGCTGTGGCTACTGCTGTGGGTAATATTGTAAAGGATGATAGCAGTATTCAGGAGGGCTTAGAATTTCTCAAGAAAATCCCTTCTATAAGAGGAGGGATAATTATAAAAGGAAAGAGAATGGGAGCTTGGGGAAAAATAAAAATAGTGAGGGGAAATGTATAGAGTGTATAATTATCTAAAGCAAAAGTCTTCGGCAGTTATTGGAGCGGTCCTTAGAGAAATTAGGAGAATGAGCAAATATTTAAAGCAAAAGTCTTCGGCGGTGGTTGAAAGATTTAGGAAAACCAGTAAAAGGCGACAAGTAACCTATCTCTTATTGGCCGTAGGGATAGCTATTTGTTTTACAGCCTTGGCTATTTTCCAGGCTAAAGTTAATAAAACTGCAGCGAAAGAATTTCTCTTGGCTGCTTCTTATTATCAGGAGGCACAAAACGCTGAAGAAAAAGAGGAGAAATTAGAGAAATTTCAAGAAGCAAGGCTTCTCTATGAGAGCATTCGCTCTAAATTTTGGGTTAAGGATAAGGGAAAAGCTCTTTTTTATTTGGGTAGTTGTCTTTATTCTCTGGGGGAGTATGAAGAGGCAAGAAAAGTTTTGCAAAGATTTGAGAGTAAATACAGAAACGACTATTTTGCTCCTTGGACAAAAATAAAATTAGCCTCTATTTACGAACAGCTCCAGGAATACGAGAAGGCTGTGGAGACTTATGAAAAGATACTGGAAAGCTATCCTGAGAGCTCACTGGTTTCTCAGGCACTCCTGGGAGTAGCTAGATGTCAAAAGTTGCAAGGCAAACGAAGCGAGGCCCAAAAGAGCTTTGAGGAACTTATTTTTCGCTATCCCTTATCAGAGGAGAAGAAGATAGCTGAGGCGATGATTCAGCGATTAGAAGCAGAGGAATGAAATTGACAAAGTCCTCTTTTGTCTTAAGATATAGTAGCGGTGCCATTTATGGCACAATATAGCTCTTATAATGTTATCTCTAATTAGATTCTAATAGAAAAAAGGAGGCTAAATGGTTTCTGACAAGAGAAGAAAGAGAACGAAGATTGCCAAGCACAAAAGGAAGAAAAGAGCCCGGGCCGATCGTCACAAGAATAAGTAAAAACTAGCAAGTAGCGGTTTGATTTATCAAACATTATTTCTTACTATACGCTATCCGCTAAACGCTAAAAGAAGGGTAGGGGTGCCATTTATGGCACGAGCAGTGAGACCTATCTCAATAAGACGGAGTTTGCTAAATTGAAAGAAGAAAGTGTACGAGTTCGGTTTGCTCCCAGCCCCACAGGAGAATTACATATTGGAGGAGCAAGAACAGCTCTTTTCAATTGGCTTTTTGCCCGCCACAATAGAGGGAAATTTATTCTTCGCATAGAGGATACAGATGTCCTTCGTTCCGAGAAAAGTTTTTCTCAGTCGGCTATAGAGAATCTCAGATGGTTGGGATTGGATTGGGATGAGGGGCCAGAGAAAGGGGGAGAATATGGGCCTTATTTTCAATCTCAAAGGCTCCAGATTTATGAAAAGTACGCTTTGAGGCTCATAAGGAAGGGAATGGCCTATCTTTGCTATTGCACTCTCGAAGAGCTTGAGGAGCGCAAGAAAAAACTCCAGGCGGAAGGTAAACTTCCAAAATACGATGGCCGGTGTCGAGTCCTATCAGCTAAAGAGAAAAAGCACTTTGAGGAAGAAGGAAGGGCTCCTAGTATTAGATTCAAGGTGCCCCAAGAAGGAACTACTTATGTAGAGGACTTACTAAGGGGTAAAGTTGGTTTTGAAAATAAAATACTAGGCGATTTTATTATATTAAAGTCTAATAAAACTCCTACTTTTAATTTTGCCAATGTAGTAGATGATACTTTAATGGGAATAACTTATGTCATAAGAGGAGATGACCATCTTTCCAATACACCGCGCCAGATTTTACTTTACAAGGCTCTGGGTTTTGAAAGTCCTCGCTACGCTCACATTCCTATGATTTTAGGCAGAGATGGAGCGAAGTTGAGCAAAAGACATGGAGCCACTTCCGTTTCCTTTTACAGGGAAAAGGGATATCTTCCCTGGGTTATGGTAAATTATCTGGCTCTTTTAGGCTGGTCCACCATCGACAGCCAACAGTTTTTTGAAAAAGAAGAGCTTATAGAGAAGTTCTCTTTGGAGGGGGTAGGGAAGAGCGCTGCCATCTTCGACCCTGATAAGCTAGAGTGGATGAATGGAGAATATATCAGGAGAATGAAGCCAGAGACTCTTACAGCTCTGTTGATTCCTTATCTTGAAAAGGCAGATTTGATAAAGAAAAAACTCAATCAATCAGATAGAGATAAGATTGCCCAAGTAGTACTTCTTGAACAAAAAAGGATTAAGACTCTCTCTCAGATTACCGATTTAGCCGATTTCTTTTTTAAAAAAGAGTTTGACTATAACCCTCAAGCAGTGAAAAAAAGATTAAAGAAAGATTATGTTCCTTCTCTATTAGAAGAGATGAGAGAAAGCATCAAGCAGCTTTCTTCCTTTACCGAGGAAAATTTGGAAGAAATGGCCAGGAATTTAGCTGAGAAACTTTCTTTATCTACAAGCAAAGTTTTTCACCCCTTACGGGTTGCTCTCACTGGTAAAATGAAAGGGCCAGGATTATTTGAGTTAGCAGTAGTACTGGGTAAAAATGAG
>JAUVZS010000244.1:0-3020 GCA_030602435.1 Clostridia bacterium | reverse complement strand
TTCCAAGCCAACCCAGAAAAGTGCAGATAAAAGATATCACCACTATTCTAACTATCCAAAAAATAACCAATAAATTAAAAGGAACTGACGGACCTATAGGCATTTATTTCCTCCTTTTCAGAGTTCATTGTTTATAGTTCATTGACTTATAGCTTAAGGCTTACCATTTATAGCTGAAAAAGTCGGATGAATCCGACCGCTACTATCCGCTACCCGCTATACGCTGTTTTCAGGGTTGCCTTCTCCTTCTCAGCCATGTCGATTTCATGGCAGAAGTCCATAAAAAGAAGATATTCATCAGGCTTAATTCTCTGAATAGGTAGTGAGAAGCTGCGAGTAACCTTGATAGTTTCATTTTCTAGTGAATAGGTGACTGAATAATTGCCGAACCCAGTCTCAATGGATACATTTTCAGGTAGATTATCCACTACATATCCGGAAGGAAGATAAAATTCATACTCATCAACGGTTAACTGAGGGACACTGATGAGGAGCGGATAAACTCTCTCTACTCTGGCTATATAGCTCTCAGTAAGAGCCAGAGGATTGATAATAGGTTCAAAGAATAGCTTATCATTCATCTTTGAAGCAAACCCAGAAGCTGCACAGATAAAGTTAACAGTTAAAGGATAACCCTGGTTCTCCAGCTCTAAGAATTCAATCTCTTCAGCTTTAACTCCTCTGATCATGCTATTCAAAATCATCTCATAGACTGTCTTTTGCAGGCTGGCATCTAAGCTGATAAAATACTCTCGGTAATCACTTGCGTAAATGCCAAAGTAGCTCTGCCACCCTGAACACTCGATATCCCCCTGCCAAGTCAACTCTATATCTAATTTGGATTGAAGTAGCTTTTTATCAGGTGGAATCTTCAGATTCTCCAGGCTTCCGTCCCTATCTGATAGAACTAATATTTTAGCCCGCCTCATATCCCAGGTCAATTCTCCGAAGGCTAAATAACGCCTGGAATTATCCAGATATAGACCTGGTGCATCTTCTTCCTCCACATAGAGCAAAGCATGGTCAAAAAGGTAGATGGAGGGTTTTTCCCAATCTACATCTCCACTCCCAGTCGCTCGAGCCAGAATGATCCTTGATTCTACCCCTATTTGTTTAAACATAGCCACTAATAAGACAGCGATATCAAGCTCAGAGCCGTATCCATTAAATAAAGTTTCACTGGCTGAATAAGGAGGACCTTCTCTGAAGCCAAAATTTTTGATTTTGGTATTAACATAATAGTATATAGACTCCATCTTCTCCCGAAGAGATTCCTTACCTTGGGTAATTTCTTCCACTTTCTCCTTAAGGTAGCTGGTTTCTTTTGTCTTGCCAACTATATTACCTATAAACCATCGACTAACTTCATCCCAGGTAGATAAAGTAGATATACGCACCGATGGTAAAACCTCGATTCTGGGCGGCATCCCTGGTTCTGGCACGAGGCCAGCCACCTCCTGCCTCTGCCAAATATAGGCTAGCCTGTTATCTTTTAGTTCTCTTACTTCAGGCTCTACATTCATGTTCAAAAGCTCATAATCGAGCTTCATATCCTGGGGAAATATGACTATGTATCGGGAAAGTTCCACCGGCGTATCATAGACTTGGAAATAAAAGCGGAGTGCGGAAAGGTAATTGGCAAAAGGTGTTCCCCAGTTAACCTCCTTGGAATGTTTAATTTCGATTAAAGCATCATTCTCCAGGCCCGGCATGGAGACCACCTTTGTGTTATCGACATCTTTTATGGAAGTAGCATCCAGAATTTTCCCATCCGGGGTATAGGTTCTCACTCTCTTGATTTCACAAATAGGAAGTTCAATCTCTCCCCACTCTTCCCGCCCTTTCTCATCAAAGATTTTAATCAATTGGTGAGCTGTATAGCTTAAAGTGGCATCTTCGTTCACCTCAATAATCATATCATCCACCAGGTAGACAGAAGATGCCCTGGGGTAATCCGAAGCAGGGGGTGAGTTCTGGATAATATCCTCAACATCTATCTGGAACTCGGCTGCATACTCTTTCTTACCTTCGAGGAAGTTTAAGTATTTCTTGAGCTTGAAATAACCAGGGTTAAGTTCCAGGCTCTTCATCCAAAAGGAGAAAGCTTCTTTTTTGTCTTGCCAGTGATTTAGATATCCTAACTCTGAGTAACTCAGATAATAGTCAGGAGCAATTCTGGCTACTTCTCTATATATTTCCTCAGCCTTTTGGTACTCTTTAATCTTTTCATAGATATCCCCTATCTTAAAATAGATACTGATGTCATAAGGATCAAGAATGAGTATCTTTTGATAGGCAGTAATAGCTAGCTCGTAATTAGCGGTCAAATCCAATACTATGGCTAGATCTATCCAGGCTCCTCTAGAGCTATAATCCTTATCTACAGCTTCTGTGAGGATATTTATGGCCCGCTTATAATTCTTTTTGTTGTAGTAATAATCTGCCCAGAGTCTGTAGCCAGGAATAGAGCTCTCGTTTAGCCCCAGAGCTATTTCTAGCTCAGCTATGGCTTCATTTTCCCACCCCTCTCTGTAGTAAGTCTGGGCCAAAAGATAATGCCCGTAGTAATAGCCAGGATTTATGGCGATTGTTTTTTGATACTCCTCTATGGCTAAAAGTGGCTTTTCATGATGAGCATAGTATAACCCCAATCTCTCGTGAGCACCGACATAATCCCTATCAAGCCCCAATGTCTTCTCATACTCGGCTTTGGCATCGTCTTCTCTATCAAAGGTAGCCGCCCAATAGTAGCTCTCGGCCAACATAAAGTGGAAAAAAGGAGAATTTGGGTTTATCTCTACAGCCTTTTCGAACTCTTTTATAGCCCGCTCATCATCTCTGACTGAATAGCTCAATATACCTAAATATGCATGGGTCATTGCCTCCTTTGGCTTCTCTAGAACCAACTTCTCCAGATAATCAAGGGCTCCCTTGCTTACTTTTATCTCTTTAAAATAGCCCCCAGAGAAAATCTTTTCTCCTTCTGGTAAAGAGGCCTGGCACTTAAGGTCAAAGAAGGC
>JAUVZS010000206.1:0-3552 GCA_030602435.1 Clostridia bacterium | reverse complement strand
ATCTTTTTTGCTTGGGGATATGTGCCTTATTTAGCTGTTGGCTTCAGGCAGATATCTTCCCAGATGCATCTGGCTATTAAGTTAACTCAAGTTATGTTTCCCTTTTTGTTTTTCATCAGCCTGGCTGCTCTGACAATGGCTATCCTTAACTGTAAAGGACATTTTGCTACTCCTGCTTTTGCTCCTCTTCTTTTTAGCACAGCCGTTATCTTATCTGTCTTTTTATTATCATCTCGGTATGGGATCTATAGTCTGGCTATAGGAGTAGTAATAGGAGGAGGAATGCAGCTCCTCATTCAGGTACCACCCTTGATAAAAAGAGGATTCAGATATCGTCCCCTTTTATCCTTTAACGACCCGGGAGTACGTAAAATTGCTAAGTTAATAGGACCAGCTACTTTAGGGGGGATAACCTTACAGGCTAATATAATAATTAATCGTATCTTCGCTTCTACTCTTGCTCCAGGCAGCATCTCAGCTCTCCTATACGCTATGAGATTGATTCAATTTCCTTTGGGTCTTTTCGCCATAGCTTTATCCACGGCTATTTTCCCTACTCTCTCTTCTCTGGCTGCCACAAACAAAATGAGTGAATTAAGAGAGACGGTTTCTCTGGGAGTAAGAATGGTTTTATTGGTTTTAATCCCTTCCAGCATTGGCTTGATTTTAGTTAAAGGGCCTCTCATCTCTCTACTTTTTGAACATGGAGCTTTTATTTCCGAGAACACCCTCATGACCTCTCAAGCCCTATTTTATTACTCTCTGGGATTATTGGCTATGGGTGAGGTCATGGTTCTCACAAGAGCCTTTTATTCTCTGCAGGACATTCTTACTCCGGTGAAGGTATCAATCTCGGTATTAATTCTAAATGTTGGGCTCAACTTCCTTTTGATTTCACCACTAAAACACAGCGGGTTAGCCTTAGCTACCTCACTTTCTATGATTTTCAACGTAATAGTCTTGTTTTTCTTATTGAGAAGAAAATTAAAACGACTGGAGGGGAAAAAGATTCTTTCTTCTCTGGTAAAGATTAGCTTTATCACAGCTATAATGGGAATGGTGGTTTATCTTTTACTTAAGGGCATCCCTCCTTTATTGGGACTATCTCCTCTGGGGACTCAAATTGCTCAGGTTGGTATCGCCATTGCACTAGGAGTAGCTGTTTTTTCCTTTTTAGCTTATCTTTTAAAGTTGGAGGAATTTAAGGTAGTTCTTGGGGCATTTCGGGTGCAGTGACTTGTTAGCCTAATGATATTTTTATCAATAGAGGTAGCGATCTATATCAAGGGCTCCGTGGAAGACACCCAAAATATCTATGTTTCCATCGGGCTTGATAAGATATGCGATCCTGTAATGCCCGTATAGCAGGATACGAACATGTCGATCTGGAATTCTATCGTACCTATGGCCTATCTCTGGAAACCGACTTAGCAATTGCGCCTTTTCGTAGATAGCCTCAACTACCCGAACTGCTGATTCTGGGCTATCCTGAGCTATGTAGTTGTGGATATCCTTGAGCCATCGTTCCGCTTCCTCAGTCCAGTTTATTTCTCCCATGTTCTAATCCTATGTTTCATCTCCTCATTGCTGATCGTTCTCTTTGCATCGGAGTCCTTTAGGCCACGCTCAACCATTCGAGCAAAAGCTAACTCACGAAGAACTTCATCGTAGGAGCTATCATCAGGCTGTTCATGAATGATTTTGCTCATCTGTTCTTTTGCTGAACGCATAGTATCACCCCCCTTTTACATAGGCTAACATTATATATTAACCCTTATATTCATAATGTATTAACTGCAAACCACCATATGAGTTCACATGGCTTCGCCCAACTTCCTTAAAACCACATGAAAGATACATCTTCTGAGCAGGTATAAAGAACGGATGACTGTCTGTCGTCACCTTAACTAACTTAGTGCCCTTAGACCTGAATATTAATAGCACTTTTTGGATTTGCTGCTTCCCATAACCTTTTCCACGCCAGGACGGTAAAATGCAATTTTGTCCTATTATACCTTCCCTCGGGCACTTGCGTGGATCCCAAGACACCAACCCAATTGGTTCACCGTTGACGGTGCTGATCAATGTACATCGTCTAATTGTATCTGGGCGACCGAAGATGTCATCATCGGCTTTCTTCCAACTCATTTTATATTCATCTGCAAATCTCGGCTTTGATTCCAGAAGGCCAGCATAACTTTCACAAAGGAGTTTATAGATCGTTCCTCTTTCAAAGCCGGTCGTTGATATGAATTCAATCATTTCTTCTTAAGGCTAACACGACGCATAACCGGTTGGCAATGAAACGCAGCAAAATTGCCAATCCGTATTGATGCAGTTGTTATGCAAAATAGATTTTATTCACCACGCAGCACCACAAGATCCTTCCCCGAAAGTACGGCAATATCCCCTTCCCCATACCAATTCACGTTATCCACCCCAACCAAAGTTGTCCAAAAATTAGATTTTTGGCCGTATTTGAAGTTTATGAGAGTATTTCCTTCTTTATTCTTGACCATGCGCGCCAATTTACGTTTGACATCGTTCAAATTCTTCAATTGCGCCTGAGAGAATAATCCGTGGATCTTGCATTCAGCATGGCTGATGATTCTAGCATTTGGAGGATGCCCCTCAATGAAAACTACGCCATCCATTTCAGAATAATGCATACTATTTTTCTCTTTCAAGAACAATCACTAGTTCTTCTCTCTTACCTCCAAATCCATAAAACTCTGCCGCAGACGTGACAACTCGCCAGCCCTGCTCGGCATATGCGTTTAGAGCCGACTCCAGCTTTGATGGGTCGAACTTTCCGCTGAACCACTTGTCCTTCTGAGTCAAAACTTTATACTCTTTTATCTTTTCTCCTTTCATGCAGTCAATGCATAACGGGCAAAACCGCTAAACGATACGCCGTTGAAAAATGATTCTAGTGAATGTTCTCGAACAATCAAAACCAACCAGCGGTTTTGTTTCTGTTCATGCCGTTTTTATAAGGCATATTCTTCTACTTTTCTAGTAATAACAATTAATATACGAATTCGTTTTTTATAGTCTTTTGTACTAATTTAGTTTATTTATTATACTACACCAATCTCACATCGTCAACGCAGGAGAGGTGCAAAATCTGCTAGGCCACAAAAACGTCGAGACAACCATGGTCTATACCCATGTATTAAGAAGCATGTCTAATGTTCCAAAAAGTCCTCTTGATATTCTATATACGAGACAGCCTTAGAAATAAACAATTTGTTAAAGGTAGTAAAAGAGATCGTTCAAAAGACTGATAAAGGAAAGCTTAATAGGCAGTAAGATATTGATACAACCACTAAGGTAGACTGACAGCTTTAAAGTTACTAATCCTTTAGATGACAAAGAGAATTGGCAAATTCAAAATTAAACCCTGAAAGCAGTCTCTTTTTGAACTTGTAATTTGCCAAGTTTAATGTAGTGAACCAAGGGAATTTTAGAAGGGCAAATATAGGTGCAACAGCCGCATTCAATGCAGTCCATAACACTATAATCCTTTAAACTATCCCACCTTTCTTTTTT
>JAUVZS010000188.1:0-3887 GCA_030602435.1 Clostridia bacterium | reverse complement strand
CGAAGAAAAAGAGTATTTTCTTCGGGGAGGAATTAAAGAAGATCAACTGGTCGTTATCTCCAACGGCGTAGAAGAGAGATTCTTCCATTCTCCTTCTCTTCCCGGGAACAACGACAAAGTGATAGGCCTGGTGGGAAGATTGGTTAAAGAAAAGAACTTCACCTGGGCTATCAAGAAGCAGGCTAAATATAGATTTGCCTCTAAACTTCTCATAGTAGGGAAGGGTCCCTATCGTCATTCACTGAAAAAGTTAGTGAAGAAATTAAAGTTAGAAAAAGAGGTAATCTTCTTGGGTTATAAGGAAGAGATGGAAAAAATATATCCCCTCTTTACTTATCTTTTAATTTCTTCCCGTAAGGAAGCTTTCGCTCTGGTTATCCTGGAGGCTCTGGCTGCTGGTGTACCAGTGCTTGTTCCTGAATGGCTTCTTGGAGTGAGAAAGTTCTACGGCTCTGCACCAGGTGTGGTTATCTTTCGAGAAGGTAAAGATTTAGCACAAAAAGTGAGAAAGAGAGAAGGGAGATTAAAAGAGGACAAAATCCAAGCTTTCGCTCGTAATTTTCTCTGGAAAAATATCTTTGATAGATATGAAGAATTATATAGCCATCTTTTGATGAGGAGTAAACTCCAATGAAACCCTGGCGCCGTTTATTAGCTTATCTGCGGCCGTACTGGCCAATCCTTGCCGTGGTTGTCCTTCTTACTCTGTTGGTTACTTTAACTACTCTAGCCCTTCCCTGGATCATCGGAAAAGACTTAATTGATTCGGTTATTCTGGGGGGAAAGAGTCTTAAACTATTAAATCTAATCGTCCTGATACTGATAGGACTGCTTGCTTTGAAGGGATTATTCTCTTTTGGCCAGACTTATCTAATATCACTGGTTAATTTTAAGGTCATTACTGAAATACGTAATCGCATCTATGAACACCTGCAGCGTCTTTCTTTAAGTTTTTATAGAAAGAGGCAAACGGGAGAGATTATCTCCCGGGTTATCAATGATGTAGACCAGCTTCAAAATGCCCTCACCAATACAACCGTTAACTTCCTCACTAACTGTCTCATTTTGATCGGTGTTTTTGGACTTATTTTTTATATTCATTGGCAGCTTTCCCTTTTTATTTTATTGATTATTCCTATTCTTGCCTTCACCGCCAACAAATTTGGTTCGTGGATAAGAAAATTTAGCAGCTCTATCCAGGCTAGAATAGCTCATATTTCTTCTATCCTGCAAGAGACAATAGTGGGAGTTGAAGTGGTAAAGGGTTTCGGTGCAGAAAACAGGGAGATTAGGAGGTTTAGAGAAGAAAACGCCCGCACTCTTCAACTATCCCTAAGGAGAACGCGCTTCATTGCTGCTCTTGCTCCCTCTATGGAAATACTGACTCTCATAGGATTGGCAGGGATTCTATGGTATGGAGGAAGAGAGGTCATAAAAGGAACCTTAACTACAGGAGAGCTAATTACCTTTCTTGGATACATAGCTCTGGCAGTTAATCCCCTGGCCTATGTAAGCCAGACTATTGGTATTTACCAACAGGCTATGGCTTCAGCAGAGAGAATTTTTGAAATCCTGGATACTAAACCTGAGATAAAGGACTCACCACAGGCGGTGGAGATACCTTCTGTGAAGGGCGATGTAGAGTTAAAGAATGTCTATTTCGGCTATGATGGAGAGCCGGTTCTGGAGAATATCAATTTAGAAGTAAAGCCAGGCAAAAGATTAGCCTTGGTGGGACCTAGTGGCGTGGGCAAAACCAGTTTGGTCAGTCTTATTCCACGATTTTATGAACTTACCTCTGGAACTATTATAGTGGATGGATACGATATCAAGAAGGTGAAGTTAGCCAGCCTAAGGAAACAGATAAGTATTGTTTCTCAGGAGACAATACTTTTTAACGGTAGCATACGAAACAACATTGCCTATGGCAAGATAGAGGCCTCCAATCAGGAAATTGTTGCTGCAGCCAAAAAGGCTAATGCGCATGATTTTATCATCCAACAGAGAGATGGATATGAGACGCAAGTGGGTGAGCGAGGGCTAAAACTCTCAGGAGGAGAGAGACAGCGCATTGCCATTGCCAGAGCTATTATTCGAGATCCTCGTATTCTCATCCTTGATGAGGCAACCTCCGCTCTGGATACAGAAAGTGAGATTCTAATTCAGCAGGCGCTGGAAAGACTGATGCAAGATAGAACTACCTTCGTTATCGCCCATCGACTCTCTACTATTCAAGGAGCAGATACAATCGTTGTGCTCAATGAGAAGAGAATAGAGGAAATTGGCTCTCATGAAGAACTTCTAGCTAAAGATGGGTTATATGCAAGACTTTACAGAAAACAATTTAAGTTAGGAGAAAACTGAATATGTTCATAGTTGTTAGTTCATAGTTTATTGAGAAAGAGAGGATGGTTTAGAATTCAAAGATTTTCCACGACATACGACATACGCAATACGATATACGATAATGATGCAAGCAAGCATAATAATTCCTACTTATAATCGGAGAGACATACTAAGAAGAGTGCTCATCAGCTTATTTAACCAAACCTATCCTAAGGAGACCTATGAGATTATAGTTATTGACGATGGCTCCACGGACAATACAGAAGCCATGATTAAGGAACTCAGTGCTCCTTGCTTTCTTCAGTATCTCAGGCAAGAAAAAAAGGGTGCTGCTGCAGCTAGAAATTATGGCTTACAGAAAGCGAAGGGTGAGGTTATCATTTTCATTGACAGTGATATTATGGTCAGCCCCCATTTCATTGAGGAGCACCTTCGTTATCATAAACAATATGATGGAATTGTAGTGCGAGGACCGGTAATTCGCACCCGAAGTATAGAAAATCCGACCAAAGAGAGAATGAAGTTGACCGATATCTCAACTGCCTTTTTTGCCACAGGAAACACATCAGTAAAGAGATCTTTTTTGGCCCAGGCAGACCCCTTTGATGAGGATTTCAAAGAATATGGCTGGGAAGATCTGGAAATGGGGGAAAGACTAAAAAGACTGGGACTAAGAGTAAGAACCAATAAAAGGGCGGTGGGATATCATTATCAGAAAAGAGTCCGTTTAGCAGATCTTCCCTACATATGTGCCAGGGAAAAGGCGCGGGGACGCACAGCAGTCCTTTTTTATAGAAAGCATTCCACTTCAACGGTTAAGTATATGACTCAGATTAGCTTTTTCTTTTTCCTTCTGGATTGGCTACTAACCATAGGTGATTGGATGGATAAACCCTGGGGAAAAAGACTTCTAATTTATCTGGATAAACACAACCGTAGCTTCACTCTTAGAGTTCTTATGAAGATAATTGTCCAACATTCCTATATAAAGGGGATAAAAGAGGCCCTTAAGAAAAACAAGAAGGGATAATTTTATGCCACCAGCACAATCTGAAAGAAAAAGAAGAGTTCTCTTTCTTTCTAATGGACATGCCGAGGATCTTATTGCTGCCACGATCATAGAGAAACTTATTGAAGAATGTTCCTACTGTGAGATAAGAGCTTTCCCGGCAAGGGTCCTCAAATAACCAAGAAATTTTTGTATATCCAGAAGCTTCTTCTGGGAGAAGCTATATCTATAGTGGAGGCTAGAGGAGAAGCTGTGGCCGAAGAAATTTATTCAATTCTTACTCATCCCGAAGAAAAGAAACAAGCACTAGAGGTGGGCAAAGAGAGGAGGGGGGTAAGGAGTCTTTATGGAGATATCTTGTATTATTTGTGCTTACAATGAAGGAGAACGAATCTTAGAAGTTCTCAATGTAACAAGGGAGATTGCTCTCTTAGATGAAATTATTGTGGTTAACGATGGCTCAACTGATAATACCAAAGAAATCCTCTCCAAAATTGACCGAATAAAACTCATTGATTTAGAAAAGAATATG
>JAUVZS010000247.1:0-2977 GCA_030602435.1 Clostridia bacterium | reverse complement strand
GGTCATAATTATGGAAAGAGACCTGTATCTACAGTAGGATACGAAAAATCTACTAATCCCTACTATCAGTGCGGCAGTAGGCAAGAATTTGTAGAGCTCAGGGCGAGAGGGGTTTAATAAGGAAGGAAATTAAAGAAGAATCCTCCGCCTGGAGGGGAAAAATGCTCAGGCGGAGGAGTATTTGGGATTATCTATTCCATCTCATACCCATACTTTTGCTCATTCTTCCTCGCGTAGGTCGCCCTCTGTGTCCAACACGGTATTCATCGCAGTTTTCCTCACAGTCCCCTTGGCGCTGTTCCATCAGTTCTATTCGGCTTTCCCTTTTCCTTTTATTACTCCTCTCATAAGTCTTCTGCCTTTGTTTGTGGGTCGCATTACATAAGCGTGGAAGTCTTCTCCATCCCATTTACCCACAGTTCGAATAAGATCCCCAATTTTAAAATCGGATCCCATAGGTAAGAGGATGTTCTCAGTGAATTGAATAAGTACTCTCTTTCCTCCTCCGGTTTCTACTATCAAACCGCTGCTTCTAATTTCAATCACCTCACCTACTAGACCATTCTTCCAGAGCTCTCTTCTTCTGTAGAAGGATTGTAGGAAAGGGGTCTTGCCTTGACTTAGCCTCTCTTCTATAGCTTCGTTGAGCCCGCTAATGGCTAAAGCGATACCAGCGATAAGTATGAGTACAATAAGAACTAAAAGGATTGCCTTGAACGGTTTCTTATACGAAATATCATATCGGGATAGAATAGTGCTAGAAACTAAAAAGAAGAGGAGCCCAATCAGAATCCAGTGATAGGGAAAGGACTCCAGAAAAGCCAGAATACCCATTCTTCCAAAGGAGAGGAATTCTAGATTTCCCGAGACCTTCATAGTAAAGAAAGTAAGATTAAAGAAAAGAATAGCTAATACGAGCGAGAGTATAAATCCTCCACCAAGCCCTAATTTTTTAGCTAGAAAAACATATTTAGAGCGAAAACTAATTTTCTCATCTTTAATTCTCTTCATTACTTTTGCTTCCAGATCTATCCCTTTATCTCGGTTCATAGCATCAAGTCACCTCCTTTCTTCTCACAGATAGCTTTTACGATGCGTTTACCCCTGAATATAAGAGTACCCACAGTCTCGGCGGGAATCCCTAGAATGTCGCTAATTTCCTCCTTAAGACTTCTCTTGAAATTTTTTGTCTTAGTTGATGATTTTAGGAGACGGATCCCCAAAGGTGGTTTAGTCGGGGAATTCAAAGAACAAACGGTCGCCGAGATCATAACCCGCACTGTGGAAGAGAACTGCCCTGTGATTTGGGTCTTCTTTCAGCTTTCTCAACTAGTATCGCTTGGTTTGAACCATTCTTTGATGATCGATTTTGCCGCTTCAGAAGGGATGTAACTTCGATCATTCTCAGGTTTTTCACTATTCCAACCGAAGAAATAGACACCCTGGATGTAGTTTCCGTTATCAAAATTCCCATTTACTACCTGCTTCCTGCCCCAAACTTCAAACAACGCTTTATAAGCAAGGTATTGCTCCTCATAATCAGCCTCTCCTAGGTACCAGGACCACGGCTGATAAGTGCAACCTCTCTGGCTGGCGTAGCCAACTTCAGTTATCAAGATGGGTTTATTCATTTTTTCCTGCCACCTATCTAAGGTATCGACCCATAGCTGCCATCCTTCCAGCAGGTCTTCATAGGAAGGGTCATTATATTTATCTTTGACTTGAGGCCACGGCTGATGCCAATCGTCCATCCGATTTATGGGGAAGTAAAAATTCATACCAATAGCATCAAGTTTATCCCAGAAGGAGACCGTCTCATAAGCATCAAAATTAGCGACAAAAACAATTAACCCCTGGTAATATTCTCTAGTATTATCAATAATTTGCTCCCATTTCTCTTTGAATTGGTGAGTAGAACTCAGTTCTACACCAACTACAAACTCTTCGATTTTATTCTTTTGAGCTAGTTTTGCGTAATGTTCGATAAGAGCATTGTAGCTCTCAAACCACCTATCCCAATTATCCGGCTCTATTGTCCCCATCCACTCACCGCTTTTCGTGTACTCAAGGGTTACTACTGGTTCAAGAAGAACCTTAAATCCCTTTTGGTGCAATTTATTGACAATATATTCTAAAGATTCATCAGAAGCGGTTTTATCCCTATCCACATGTATTGACGAAGAGTGAATGTTATTCTGGTAAAGAAAAGTCTGGATTTTCACCCATTCTACTCCGATATCTGCCAAATGATCAAGCTCCTCGTTTATTTGGGAGGAAAAGTACTTATCTTTTGAATATGCAGGTAAGGTTACTCCCTTTTGGAAATTCCTTTTAGCCGAGATTACTTTTTCCTCGAATGACCTTTCTTTCTGGATTAAATCATAAATAGAACGAAACTGATATCCGAAATCTCTCAAAGAATCTATTATTTGATTCAGAGATTTCTTTCCCAGTTCTTCATTTCCAAATAAGTAAGGATGATAAAAAAAAGATACCGAGGGATCTTCAAAGCAATCATCAATCTTTCTTGCTTTAGTTATTATTTCATTCATAGATTCGGGGCCGGAGACGTAGCCCAAATCAATAGGACTAAAAATAGTATTACCCCTCTTAAAGACGAAGGGCACATTGATACCGTTTCTCGCGTCGTAGATGATTGGGAAGATTTTTTCAAAGACTTTATAATCCAGGTCACTTGCTGCGTAATGTGGGGTTTCCCATATGTCTGTGGTAAGCCCTGCTTTTCTCAAGAGATTTAAAGCACTTATTACTCTCTCTTGAGCAAATTCTTCACTATCTTCTTTCACAGGTTTATTCCTCGATTCATCCCAGAATTCAAAATCAACTCCCGTCTCACCATCATACTGATGGGTATATCCGTGTAAGACTAACTTTGCGTTATCTGACTGCATGCTTTTAAGAGTTTTCATCAGGGCGGGGTCCTCGGAGATATTCAGCTTTAAGTTTTCCATTGGAT
>JAUVZS010000106.1:0-5421 GCA_030602435.1 Clostridia bacterium | reverse complement strand
GAAGAAGAATATTCTCCTGAAAAGGTAACTACTACAATTACAAGGTCGGTTCGCGATACTGCATTATCTAATAAGGTGAAAGGAGAACGGAATTATCAGTGCCAAATATGTGGTACTAAACTAAGCATAAGAGGAAAAGGATATGCAGAAACTCACCATGTTAAACCATTAGGTCATGATGGACCAGATATAAAAGCAAATATGTTGGTACTGTGTCCTAACCATCATGTTTTATTTGACTACGGTGAAATTGCTATATCCCCCAAAGATTGTAAAACAGTGGTAGACAAAGAGGGCAATAGGATATTTACTTTAATACTTCCTGCCCCTAAAAAAGAGTACGTTGAGCATCATTACAATAAAATCTATAAAAAATAATGATCTGGCTTTCCATGAGCAAAGTAAAACTGCGACAGCGGATAACACGGTGTACGCGGTTCGCTCCGCTCACCAAAATGCTCGGCTTCGCCTTACACTTCGCATACACCGAAAACGTTATTCTTCCCTTGATTGTAGTGGCCAGTTTTCCGGCAAAAGTTATGGTAAAGAGTTTATCTCCTGGATATGTCCTCTGGGCGTTTACTATTTCAGGAGTTTTATTCACTTTGAATAGCTATCTATGGAAATTAGCCCTGAGGCGCTATGAAAGTGCAAGCAGCTAGGCTGGTGATTGAGAAACAAAAAAGGGCAGGCTCCTCACAGGGCGTTTTGATAACCCAATATCATAAGGAAAGAAAAAAATCCAAAAAAGAAGATGACCAAAGAAGAAATCGAAAATCTCCGAAACAAAAAGTGGCGAACAAGAAGAGACTTGCGGGTTACCACGGAAGAACAGGCTCTAGACTTCATTGATGATGTGGGGTTTTGCTTTGCTTTTGCTGGTAGCGGAATAACTGCCGAAGCTCGCCGATTCCTAGCTAAAGCTGCTAGGGACATTTTTACCGATAATCTATTGCCCTGTCTATGGGAAGCTGTTTGTGGTGTACCCGGTGGAATTCCTGCCGTACATCCCCATCACGATCCTTACATTGGGCCAGTATGGGGCTGGAAAGATAGTCTTCCTTTGAAAAAGAAAGTCTTCTATGGAAAGGTCCTCAAACAGAAATCAATATTTATTTCTCTAAAAATGCTCCCCTTTTTCTATGCTCTGTTTGGTTCAGCTGCTCCGGAGAAAGATTATCTTAAAGAATATCATCAAGGGAGTATGAGTCGAGAAGCAAAAAATATTTTTGAGTGCCTTTTAAGACTCGGTTCTTTGCCCAACACAATTTTGAGAGGAGAAGTGGGGATGCTGGCAAAGGCTGATAAATATCGTTTCCAGAAAGCGCTGACCGAACTTCAAAGCACTTTTAAGGTAGTAAAAGTTGATATCTCAGATGATGGCACCATTTGGAATCTTTTTTCTCGTTGGATGCCCGAGATAATTGAGGCAGCATCTAGACTTAAAAGAGAAGAGGCTATGAGAGAAATTATCCTAAGATATATTAGTGCGGTAGTTATAACTACTCCCCAGATGATAAGTAAGCTATTCCGCTGGAGCCTAAAAGAGATAGAAAGAGTTCTTGAATTGCTAGTTCGAGATGGCGAGGTTAAGTTGGGAGTAAAAATTGTAGGATTAGAAGGAGATTGGATAATGAAGACAATTATTAAGAGGAGGGAAACTCAATTTTCTGGGAATAAGTAGGGGTTGGTATCAGCCTCAGGGGTTTGTTTTGGGTATCCTTCCAGGAGAAAATCTTCTCCTATTTTTTTTACTGAATTTATGTCGATGTAGGGAGTCTCCTTTAAAAAATCAACTCCTTTTCCTTCTACCCAGGTGGGGGCATCCCTTCCTCCTATTATCCGAGGGGCGAGGAAGAGAAAGATTTTATCGACACTTTTCTTCTCGAAGAAAGAGGCGATTACCTCTCCTCCTCCTTCAACTAAAAGATTCATTATCTCCAGCTCTCCCAGTTTTTTCAGGACTTGGGTAAGATTCACTTTTCCTTCTTCTGTTTGGATTATGGCGAGTTTAACTCCTTTATTCTCTAGCTCTTTCAGTTTTTGCTTATCTGCTTGAGGGGTAGTGAATATGAAAGTATCGGCTTTCTCCTGGTCGAGCAAAATCCGTGCCTCCAGAGGAATTCTCAACTAACTGTCCAGGACAATGCGAGCAAAATTCTTTTTAGAAGGAGGAAGTAGTGATGGGTCATCACTGATTATGGTATTTATTCCTACCAGAATGGCATCCATCTTATCTCTTAAGGAATGGGCAAATTTACGTGCTTCTTCACTGGTTATCCATCTGGATTCTCTTTTATGAGTGGCAATCTTTCCATCTAAACTAGTAGCCACTTTTACGGTGACAAAAGGAACTTTTCTCTTTATATATTTAAAAAAAGCCTCATTTGCCTTTTTTGCTTCTTCTTCGCAGGTTCCTATTTGAGTTTCTATTCCTTCTTTTTCTAGCTGCTTGATTCCTCCTCCTGAAGTAGGGTCTAGAGTGGCTGCTACTACTTTTTTGATACCAGCCTGAATTATCTTTTGTGTACAGGGAGGGGTTTTTCCATAACGATTGCATGGTTCCAGGCTGACGTACAAGGTGGTACCTCTGGCTTCATTCTTTGCTTTTTCAATAGCTTCTACCTCAGCATGAGGTCCCCCAAAGTAGCGATAATAGCCGGTAGCGATTAACTTTCCCTCTTTGATAAGGACTGCTCCTACCATAGGATTAGGAGATACTTTTCCTTCCCCTTTTTTGGCTAACTCCAAAGCCAGCCTCATCCATTTCTTGTCTTCTACTGCTTCTATTTCTTGGACTCCAGCAGTATCATATCCCTGGCTCAAAATTCTCCTCCTTGTCCTCCTCAAATTCCTTATGAATAGCTCTTACTGCTTTTTCCCCCTCGTTTTTTTTAACTACACAGGAGATCTTTATTTCCGAGGTGCTTATCATATCAATGTTTATTTTTTCTCTGCCCAGCGAGGTAAACATACGGGCGGCAACGCCGGGATGAGACTGCATTCCTGCTCCTACTAAGGAGACTTTAGCCATGTCAGAATCATAAAATACCTCTTTTACCCCCCGCTCTTTCTTTATTTTTTCCATCACTTTTTCCACTTCTTTTAGGTCTTTCTCTTCCACTGTAAAGGAGATATCGTTCTTTCCCCCTTTAGTGCTGCTTTGTACAATCATATCCACGTTAATGTTGACCCTGGCCAATTCAGTGAAGATAAATCCAGCTATCCCTGGCTTATCAGCTACTTCCTTAATGGTTACTCTGGCCTCTTTTTTATTAAGCACGATTCCCGATACCACAAAGCGTTCCATAGGTTTTTCTTCAATCAATTATTGTTCCCTCCTTTTGACTGAAACTAGAGCGGATATGCAGAGGAACTTTATATTTTTTAGCCATTTCTACCGCTCGCAGGTGAATAACTTTAGCTCCTAAACTAGCCATTTCCAGCATTTCCTCATAGGAGATGCGCTCCAGTTTTCTTGCTTCAGGTATAATTTGGGGGTCAGTTATATATACTCCCTCTACATCGGTGTAAATCTCACATAAGTCCGCTCCTAATGCAGCAGCCAGGGCTACAGCTGTTGTGTCTGAGCCTCCTCTTCCCAGGGTAGTGATAGTATTTTGAGAGGTAACTCCCTGATAACCGGCTACTACTACAATCTTATCTTCTCTGATTTCTTTCCGAATTCTTTCTGTTTCGATTTTTAGGATGCGAGCTTTACTGTAAGCTTCATCAGTAATTATTCCTACCTGAGGGCCGCTAAAGGCTACTACTTTACCTCCTAAAGAATGAAGAGCCATAGATAATAAGGCAGAGGAGACAATTTCTCCCGTGGACAGGAGCATATCCAGTTCTCTTTTTGGGGGATGAGAATTAACTTGTGAGGCAAGTTCTAATAATTCATCGGTGGTATCCCCCATGGCTGAGACTACTGTTACTACGTTATTTCCCTTCCTTTTTGTGGCTAATACCCTTTTGGCTATCTCTTTAATTTTTTCAGGAGAGCTAACCGAGCTCCCTCCATATTTTTGCACAATTAAAGCCAATTTTTCCTCCTAAACTTAGCGTATAGCGGGTAGCGGTCGGATTTAGACCTAACACCGACTTTTCAGTTAATTAGCTAACTAGAGATTAGTTAATTGGTTATGTCACGTTGCCTTCTCTCTGTCTGGCACTAATCTCTAATCAACTAATCCACTAATTATCTCTTTCGCCAATGTTTGATGAATCAAACCGCTACATGTACGATAAACCGTATCACTACTTACCATTTATCCCTTATAGCTTATCTAACTGACCTAATACATATCCTCTAATTTTTTGAGGAGAAGGAGAATCTGCCACTATTTTACCTTCCTTTATTATTGGTTTTAATAAAGGAATAAAATTTCCTCCGCAAGAGCATTTCTTTATTTTTCTCTTAAAAGGAAGAGTCTGGTGAGTGAGGCAAGAGGAACATTGCCAGATTTGTTTTTTTCCAGAACGTTTTCCTTTTTTAGCAAAAGGTTTTCCTTCCACCTCAACTATATCTAAGGAAAAGTCTATCACTGGAGCATTGCTTATCCAGGTACCCACTCCAAAAGCATCGGCTATAGAACTAAGAAGGTTAATTTTCTCTTCGTCCATTCCTCCCGAAACAAAAAGTTTTACGGCTTTAAATCCTCGTAAATCCAATTCCCATCTTATCTCTTCTAAAAGCTCTAAGAGATCACCCCTTCTGGAAGGGGGGGTATCTATCCTTACAGCAAAGAGATTCTTACCCAGCGCTTCTGCCACTCTAAGAGTTTCAAATTTTTCATCTCCTAATGTATCTATCAGAGCTACTCGCTTCACTTCAGGTTCAATAACTTCGTGGAAAAGCTCGGTAGCTTTCAGTGTGTCTCCTGCTACCAAAATAAGAGCATGAGGGATAGTGCCCACAGGTTTTTCCTTCAGTTCTTTTGCGCTCTTACTTACAGCTACTCCGTCGCATCCTCCTATAAAGCAGGCTCTGTCCAGCATAGGAGTTATCCCTGGGTGCATCCTTCTTGCTCCAAAGTGATAGATGGTCTTGCCCCGGGAAACTTTTTTGCAGCGAGCTGCCCGCGTGGCCACTCCAGAAGCCTGGCAAATTAGACCCAAAAGAGAGGTTTCATATTTAGCGAATTCGCTGTAATTACCCTCTATGGTTAAGACTGGTTCAGAAGGATAAAAGAGAGTGCCTTCAGGCATACCCCAGACTTTAATCTTTAACCCTTCAAGTAAATAGAGTACTTCGTCTAAGCCAGCCAGGACCGCCCATTTATAATCTGAAGGAAAACTACGTGCCCTTACTTCTGCGGTAACCTTTTTATCCATCTTTTTTTCTTTAAGAATCTTTAGTGTTCTTTCAAAATAGACATCAGTAACCTTGCCCTTTTTGATGTCTTCACTGCTTGAGAT
>JAUVZS010000181.1:0-3974 GCA_030602435.1 Clostridia bacterium | reverse complement strand
CAGCTATAAGAATAAGAATTCTTTACGGAATATATAAGCTATAAGCGGAATGGTGAGTAGTGAGTGGTTAATTGGTGAGTGGTTCAGATACTCGATTCTAGATGCTCGATTCTCGTAACTCGAAACTCGATTCTAGATGCTCGATTCTCGTGTTTCCTCTCCCTTGCGGGGAGAGGATTAAAGTGAGGGGGAAAAAATGGATATGCATTCTTTATTTCAGGAGATGAAGGAAAGAGATACTTCAGATTTGCACATTGTGGCAGGAGTCCCTCCAGTATTTCGTATTAATGGAGACCTAAAGTTCTCAGAGGGAGAAAATATAACCGCTGAGGACTCAAAATCTCTTATTTATTCTCTAATGAATGAGAAACAGAAGGGAGAGCTAGAGAAAAATCGCGAATTGGATTTTTCTTTTAATATAAAAAAAACAGGGCGCTTCAGAATAAATGTTCATTTTCAACGAGGATCAATAGCAGCTGCCATTAGACGCATTCCCGATTATATTCCCTCTCTTTCTGAACTCAATCTCCCTCCCATTCTTTCTGAATTAGCCCTTAAAGAAAAGGGCCTGGTCTTAGCTACTGGTCCAGCCGGCTGCGGAAAATCAACGACTTTAGCTTCTATGATAAATATAATTAATGAGAAAAGGTCAGCTCATATTATTATTATAGAGGATCCTATTGAGTATATCCATTCTCATAAAAAGAGTATAATAGAACAAAGGGAAGTGGGAAGAGATACTCTTTCTTTTGCTGCTTCGTTAAAATACTGCCTTCGTCAGGACCCTGATGTGATATTAATTGGAGAGATGAGAGATTTAGAAACTATTGCTATAGCTATTACCGCTGCTGAGACAGGGCATCTAGTCTTAGCTACCTTGCATACACCTGATGCACCACAAGCTATTGATAGAATTGTGGATGTCTTTCCCCCATTCCAGCAGCCTCAAATAAGGATGGGGTTATCAGGTACTTTAGAGGGAATAATTGCCCAAACCCTTCTTTTAAAAAAGAACGGAGGGGGGAGGGTGCCAGCGGTGGAGTTATTAATTGCTACTCCTGGGGTGAGAAACTTAATCCGAACTGGCAAGACTCATCAGTTGTATACAGCGATGCAAACAGGAACCCAATTTGGAATGCAGACTATGGATCAAGCATTGAAGAATTTGGTAAAGAGAGGTTTGATTAGTTTTGAGACGGCTCTTTTAAGGGCGGAAGACCGGAAAAATTTTCGAGATTCATTAAGATAAAAAAGGGGAGAGTTTGATGAGATCGCTGAAAAGATGGTACGGAAGATGCATACTTGAAAAGGGTAAGGAAACTTTTTTATGGGCTTTCATTGCTTTTGGGATTAGTGTGGGTATTTCTCGGGCAATTGTTCTGGATGTAGAAAAAGGAAAAGCTATCTTTGGCTATTTATATATAAAGGGATATCACATTCATCATTTTTACTGGGGAATATTATTATTGATATCCTCTAGCTGGCTAGCCTTAATTAGATACAAAAGACTGCACAGGCGAGTTTTTAAAGGTATAGCCAGTATTATGTTTGGAGGAGGGCTGGGATTGATAGTAGATGAATTTTGGCTTCTATTAACGGAATTTGGCATTAAAGGTAATTCGCAGTCCTACTATGCTATAATTACTCGCGATGAATTATTGCTCCAACTTATGCGGGATAATTATTGGGCTCCACAATCCTATTATGCTATAGGAGTGACAAGCGCTATCTTTCTAGCATATTTATTGTTCTTAAGAGCCGATTAGACTCGTATTGCGTCGTGCTTGATGCGTATTGCGTATAGTTCTCTCTCCTTTTTGAGTTCATACTTCGTACATCGTATATTGTGTACCCTCTCCCCTCTGGGGAGAGGGATAGGGTGAGGGAGTACGAGATACAAGGTACGAACACGAACGACGATTTTAGGTGTAGGTATGATAGTGAAAGAAGAACCGGGAAGAATAATGTCCAAAGAGGAAGTAAATAAGGGCAAAGAATATGCTTTGAAGCTTTTAGAATACAGGGAAAGAAGTGAGCAGGAAATCAAGGATAGGATGCGCAGAAAAGGATATGAGAAGAAGGTAATTACTGAGACTATAGAATTTCTAAAGAATCAGAATTTGGTAAATGATGAAAGATTTGCTCGGATGTGGACAGAGAGCCGCTTGAGAAGAAGTTATGGAAGGTGGAAGATATCCTCTGATTTGAAGGGAAAGGGAGTAGATAGAGAGTTGATTGATGAGGTTTTAAAGGAACTATATTCGGGAGTAAATGAGGCTCAGATGGCCTTAGAGCTGGTGGAGAGAAGGTGGCCTTCTTTGGGAAAAGAAGATAATTTAATGTTGCGGCGAATATCTAATTTCTTAAAGCGAAGGGGATTTTCTTTTGAAATAATAGCCGATGTAATGAACCAAATTACGGACTAGTTGGTAGTTATGAGTTCATAGTTCATTGGCCAAAAACCTTCAACTCCGAACTCATTAAAACCTACCCTTTATACATAAAATTGAAAATCAATAAAAAGAGTTGTGCCGTTCGTATCTCTTTCCATTCCGCAGAACATCCTAAATCTATTTATATTATACTAGTTTAGATATATAGAGAAAGCGAAACAAGAGATATAATATTATCTTATATTCTGTCCCCATTTTATTTGACAAAAAATAACAAATTATTATAATATTAAGAGAATTTCCATTCGAGGAGGAGGAAATGGAAAAATCTTCTAATGCCCTGATAGGCGAAAAACTCAAGGAGGCCAGGAAATACATGGGTTTAACACTAGGACAGGTAGCACAGAAGATGGGCTTTGCAAACTATCAGACTCTTGGTAGCATAGAGTCGGGAGAGCGTGAGATAAAAGCATGGGAGCTTGCAAAGTTGGCACGGATTTATTACAGAGATGTTAACTATTTTCTTTCGGAGAAAGAAGAGATTAAACCAGTTCAAGTTTTGTGGAGAAAAAAGAGCGAGTCTCTTCCTAAAGCTAAGTATTATGAGCGAAGGTTTGTGAGATTCTGTGAGAACTATGCCTGTGTGGAAAAGTTGTCAGGCTCAAAGCTACCTGAGAGTCTGGATAGACTTAAATGTAATAAAGAGGATTTTTCATTTTCATTTGTTAAGAAATTGTCAGATCGCTATTCTGCTATTTTTAAATTAGGAAGGAGACCTGCATGTTCTCTAGCCAGGGTACTTGGCGAGATATTTGCAGTCAAAATCCTGTGCTTACAAATGGGTAAAGAAGGTTCTGCAGCGTCTACTTGGGGGCTATTTGGACCCGCAATACTACTTAATGCAGATGAAGTGCCGTGGCGCCGAAACTTCAGCCTGGCTCATGAGCTTTTTCATCTTCTTACAGTGGATATCTTTAACGCTGAGGAAATTTATCACTTCTCAACTGGAGAAAAAAGCAAAGTTGAGCAGTTTGCAGACGTATTTGCCTCAACATTGCTTCTGCCACGCGAGGAAGTACGTCAAGAGTTCGAAGCGCACATCAGAAACGGAAAGATTCGATACCTTGATTGTGTGGAAATTGCTGGAAAATTTGAAGTGTCTACCGAAGCGCTTCTATGGAGTTTAGTGGATTTGAGATTGGTGAAACCCGAAGAAGCACGTAGAGTTCTTGATGCCCCTGAGTTGAAAAGTGTAGACCCAAGGCTACCTTTCTCTGACTTGAAGCAGGTATCCGAGTTTCCTGACCGGTATGTAAAAATTGCTTTTCGATGTATACAATTGGGTCAAATCTCTCGAGGAAAATTTGCTGAATTCATGGAAATAGACCGACAACAGATACCAATTTTTCTTAGTCGATACGGACTAGACGAAGACAAGGACTATAGTTTTGAACTTCTTACTTCTCGACGCTGACGTTATAATAGATGTTCACAGATTAGGATTTTGGCAGCAATTTATTGAAAAGAACAGAATTCATATTAGTTCAATAATACTTAGACTTGAGGCACTTTTTTATTTTG
>JAUVZS010000058.1:0-6989 GCA_030602435.1 Clostridia bacterium | reverse complement strand
TAAAAGATCTCCAAAAAAGAGGAGAGCTTATCCCTACAGCGGATCTCGCTGCCAGTTTCCAGTTAAAGGTAGCCCAGATGCTCACCCAGAACCTTTCTAAAGCAGCTCACCTAAAGAAAGTAAAGCAAATTATCCTCGGAGGGGGTGTTTCCTCCAATCTTTTCCTTCGCTCATTTCTAGAAAAGGAGAAGCCGGAAGAGATTGAAATCTTCTTTCCTTCCTTAGAACTTTGCACTGATAACGCTGCCATGGTAGCTGCCTGTGCTTATCCTAAAATGAAGAAAGATAAAACCTCACCCCTTTCTCTTGATGCTCAACCCAATCTTAGCCTTTGATACTTGCCTATCAGAGCCAATAAGTATCAATTTTAGTCTCCCATTTTCTGTGGATAATGTGGATAACTCTGTTAATAACTATTCTGTAAGGATTAGAGCGTTGTTCTCTTTGTTAGACTAATGAAGGGCATTTAAGAGATTCCTATTGGGAAATAACCTACCATCAAGTTATTCCGTTTGGGGATAATTTTTTGGTAGAAATATTTAATTTTCCTCAAAAAACGATTAATTAACAAAAAAACGATTAATCCTTTACAAAAAGCGGAAAATATGCTATTATAAATACCTCAGGACAATTTTCTTCTGTCGCTGTATAGAAGCCTTGGATTATTTCTGCTCGGCTTCTCGCTTCGGGAAAAATATAAACTCGTCGTTTCCTGCCTGCCGGCAGGCAGACACTCCTCAAACAGTATATTTTTCTTTTTCCTCTACTCGAAGCCTCGTTAAGGTAGCTTCTCTAAGGCTCCTTCAGAAAATGTCCTTCGGCAAGCGTATTTAAATTCCTATGTTTTAAAAAAGGGGGAACCTATTTGATTGATTTACATATTCATAGTCTCTTAAGTGACGGAGGACTCTGTCCGGCTGAACTAGTACAAAGGGCAAAGTTCAAAGGATACAGAGTTCTAGCTATCACTGACCATATTGATTCCTCGAATTTGGACCTGGTAGTCCCCCGCATAGCTAAATTTTGTCAGGAGATTAATAGTCTGGCCAAGGGGATTAAAGTTATTCCCGGAGTAGAATTGACCCATCTGCCGCCTGCCTTAATAAAGAAACTGGCTAGAAGAGCAAGGGAAAAAGGGGCTAAGCTAATTCTCGTGCACGGAGAAACTATAGTAGAGCCGGTTCCTAAAGGTACCAATAGGGCAGCACTAGATGCAGGGATAGACATTTTGGCCCATCCAGGAATAATCTCTGAGGAAGAGGTCCGCATAGCCCAGCAAAAAGGAATCTATCTGGAAATAAACAGCCGAAGAGGGCACTCTTTAACCAATGGGTGGGTAGCAAAACTGGCTAGGCAGATGGGAGCAAAGTTAATTTTAAATACTGACACTCACAGTGCGGAAGATTTAATAACCTTAGAGGAAGCAAGGAAAGTTCTACAAGGAGCAGGATTATCTCCTGAAGAAATAGAAGAGACACTAAGGAATTCTGAAGAGTTAGCAGAAAGAGTGTTTAGTGAATGGTGAGGGGAAGAAAAAACTATACGCTAAACGCTACCCGCTATACGCTATAAAAAAGGATATTGTAATTGAAGAAAGATAAAGGGTTTTTAATCATTATAGTTATTCTCAGCTTAATCGTAGGAGGATTCCTCTTTACAAGGGTTCAAGCAGGAAGTAATCTTTTCTCAGGATTAAAGCCTTTACTTGAAACTTATCAGACTATCCAATCTCAGTATATAAAGAAAATTAAACCATCCATACTGATAGAAGGAGCTATTAAGGGAATGATTGAATTCCTGAAAGATCCTCATTCATACTGGATGGATGCAGAATCCTACAAAGAGATGGAACAGGAGAAAGAAGGCCAGTTTGGAGGATTAGGAATTCAGATTACTCTCAAAGATGAATTTATTACCATAATTTCTCCTCTAGAAGGGACTCCAGCTAGTGAAGCTGGACTTGAGCCCTGGGATAAAATTATAGAGATAAATGGAGAATCAGCGGAAGGAATTACTTTAACAGAAGCTATGAAAAAACTGCGGGGCGAGCCGGGAACAGTGGTAAAATTGACTATCCAGAGAAAAGGAGAGAAAGATTCTCTCCTTTTTATTATTACTAGAGATATTATCAAATTCCCTAATGTTAAGCAAAAGCTTTTAGATGAGAGCATCGGCTATATTAAGATTATTGGCTTTACTAACGAGAATACAGCTAGAGATTTAAGAAATGCTCTGGTTGACCTCAAAGCCAGGGGGATAGTCGCACTTATTCTTGACTTAAGATATAATCCGGGCGGACTTCTTACCCAGGCGATAGAGGTAGCTGATGAATTTCTTTTTAAAGGAATTATTGTCTCTATCCAGGGACGGGACCCTTCCCAGAATCAAGTCTATCACGCTCAGGAGAAAGGAGAGGGACTAGAGCTGCCTTTAATTATTTTAATCAACGAAGGAAGTGCCAGTGCTTCAGAAATTGTAGCCGCAGCAATTAAAGACAATCAGCGAGGAACCTTAATAGGAAGTAAAAGTTTTGGCAAAGGAACAGTGCAATCAGTAATTCCTTTAAAGAATTATGGAGCTATAGCTTTAACTACAGCTAAATATCTTACTCCATCAGGAATGTCTATAGAAGATGAGGGAATCGAACCTCGTATAAAGGTGGAAGCCTTTAAACCCACTGAAGAAGAGGAAAAAATTTTGGCTAAATTAAGAGAATCTAAGTTGATAGCCGAATTTCTTACTCAATACCCCTATTGGGAAGAGGTAGATTTGGCTTCTTTAATCAGTGAACTGGAGAAAGAAGAGACTAAGGTGGATGAGGGTCTTTTAAGAAGATTTCTCCGATGGGAAGATGATAACGAGGAAAATGATATTTTCAATGACCTGCAGCTTCTTAGAGCTATAAAAATAATAGGTGAGGGGTAGGAACTATGAACAATGAACTACGAACTAAAAAAGTTTTTTATATATTAATAGGAATAGTTATAGGAATTGCTCTTTGTCTTGGGGGGATAGGGGGTTTCCTTCTATGGAGAATCTCAACTTATGAGAAAGAATTTTCCCAGATAGATGCAAAAGTAGAAGAAGCTATTAAGAGGCTGGATTTGCCTCTTGTAGAAAAAAAGATAAAAAAAATGGGGTTTCTGCCAGTCTACTTTGGTGTAGAAGAGACTCTGAGTATTCCCTTTGATTATTCTTTGGATAGACTCATCTCCCAGATTAAGCAGGAGTTTTCTCTACCACCAACAAAAATCTGCCAGATAAAAGAAGAAAACCTAAAGGATAGCTACGAGATTCTAGTTAATCTGGGCCTTGAAGAAGAAAGAATTACCCATACCCTAAGATTCGTTCTCAAAAAGGTCAAAATTGCTCTTATCATTGATGATTTTGGATACTCGAAGAGTAGAGCAGTGGATATTTTTCTAGAAGATCTGGATATCCCTTTCACCATCTCTATTATTCCGGGAACCAAATATGCTAAACTCATAGCCGAAGAAGCTCACAAAAATGGAAAAGAAGTTATGGTACATCTTCCTATGGAAGCGGAACATAAAGAGTTAAACCATGGCTATAAGTGGATAATTCTTGATGAGATGGAAGAGAAAGAAATTAAATTAGCTACAGAGGAGGCCATAAAAAATATCCCTCATGCAGTAGGTCTTAGTAATCATCAAGGTTCTGTTGTGACCACTAAAGAAAGACCAATGAAGGCCTTACTTGAGGTAGTGAAAGAAGAAGGGTTGTTTTTTGTTGACTCTAGAACAGGTCCTGAGACTATAGCTTTTTCTCTAGCCCAAGAGATGGGGATAAAATCTACCTCTAGAGAGACCGAGTTCCTGGATAATGAAAAAAAGATAGATTACATTAAAAAGCAATTCCAAAAACTTATTTTTCTGGCTAAAGCAGGAGGTAAAGTAATAGGAATTGGACATGCAAATATTACTACGGTTCGGGCTATAAAGGAGATTCTTACTAGCCTGGAGGGAAGAAAAATAGAGTTAGTATATGTATCAGAGATAGTGGATTAATAAAAATGGCAGAAAATAGATATAGTCTTGATTTTGAAAAACCAATTATGGAACTAGAACGTAAAATTGAGGAATTAAAAGGATTAACTGCTGAAGAAGGTCTGGATCTCACTGAAGAGGTATCCCGCCTTCAATCCCGCCTGAGAAAGTTAGAAAAGGATATCCTTTCCCATCTTACTCCCTGGCAAAAAGTGCAGCTGGCCCGACATCCTAATCGTCCTAAATCATTGGATCTGACTGAATTAATTTTTGATGATTTTCTTATTCTTCACGGAGATAGATTATATTCTGATGATCAAGCTATTGTAGGAGGGTTGGCCAAGTTAGGGGAAGAGAAGCTGGTATTTATCGGGCATCAAAAGGGAAAGTCGATCAAGGAGAACCTCTTTAGAAACTTTGGTATGGCCCATCCAGAAGGGTATAGAAAGGCTCAGAGATTAATGAACCTGGCAGAAAAGTTTAGGCGGCCTGTACTTACCTTCGTTGACACTCCAGGAGCCTATCCAGGAATTGAGGCAGAGGAAAGAGGGCAAGCTGAGGCTATCGCTGCTAATCTGGAAAGAATGTCTCAGTTGAGGGTACCTATCTTAGTGATTATAATCGGAGAAGGAGGAAGTGGAGGTGCTTTAGGAATTGGAGTAGGAGATAAAATCCTGATGTTAGAAAACACTATTTATTCAGTTATTAGTCCTGAGGGATGTGCGGCAATCCTTTGGAAGAATCAAGAAAAAGTAAAAGAAGCAGCCAAGGCTTTGCGGCTTACTTCCAAAGATTTATTAAATTTAAAACTGATAGATGAGATTATTCCCGAACCGGTGGGAGGAACTCATAGAAATGTGGAGCAGACAGCTCTGAACATAAAGAAGGCCATAATTAAACACTTAGGAGAGCTAAAAAGGCTGTCCCCGGAGGAACTAGTCAAAAAAAGATACGAGAAATATAGACGTATAGGAAAATTTAAGAGAGGGTAAAGATGCAAGAAGAATATGGAGCAAAAGAAATTAAACTTTTAAAAGACCTGGAGGCGGTGCGTAAAAGGCCAAGTATGTACATCGGTAGTACCGGTTCCCGTGGACTACATCACCTGGTGAGTGAGGTAGTAGATAACTCCATTGATGAGGTTCTAGCTGGCCATTGTCAGAATGTAGGAGTAGTTATCCACTCTGATAATAGTATTACTGTAATTGATGACGGAAGGGGTATCCCTGTTGCTCCCCACCCAATTTACAAAAAATCTGCTCTGGAGCTGGTAATGACTTCTCTTCATGCAGGAGGAAAGTTTGATAATAAGATTTACCGAGTAGCAGGAGGACTGCATGGAGTAGGGGTCTCAGTAGTGAATGCTCTTTCAGAATGGCTTGAGGCAAAAGTTATCCGAGATGGAAAAATTTGGCGTCAGAGGTATGAACGCGGCCGGCCAACAACGAAGGTAGAGTGTATAGAAGAAGCCATTTTGGATAAAAGAGGAACGCAGATCAGCTTTAAGCCAGATAGTCAGATTTTCGAGTCAATAGAGTTTGACTGGGAAAAGATAGCCCGCCGCTTAAGAGAATTAGCTTTCCTTAACCAGGGCTTGAGGATAGAAGTAAAAGATGAAAGAGATGAAAAAAAAGAGACTTTCCAGTATGAGGGAGGAATTAGAGCCTTTGTAAAACACCTAAACCGAAATAGAGAAGTTTTATTTCCTGAGCCTGTTTATCTTAGAGGGGAAAAGGAAGATGTAGGCCTGGAAGTAGCTATTCAATATAATCAAAGCTTTATTCAGGATATATTTGCCTTTGTCAATGATATTAATACCGAAGAAGGAGGAACGCATCTTTCTGGATTCAAGTCCGCTCTTACGAGGACAGTTAATGATTATGTTAGGAAAAGGGAAAACAAGGAGATAGTTCTTCTGGGTGAAGACATAAGAGAGGGATTGACTGCCATTCTTAACATGAAACTTCCTAATCCTCAGTTTGAGGGGCAGACAAAGACCCGATTAGGCAATAGTGAAGTTAAGGGAATTACCGAATCTATTGTCTATGAAAACCTCTCTCGCTATCTGGAGGAAAATCCTTCCACAGCTAAGATAATTGTACAAAAAGCAATTGCTTCCTCTCGGGTAAGGGAAGCTGCTCAAAGGGCAAGAGAGATAACGCGAAGAAAGGAAGGCTTAGGGGGAGGAATGCTTCCCGGTAAACTGGCTCCCTGTTCTGAGAATAATCCAGAAAAGAATGAATTATATCTGGTAGAGGGAGACTCAGCCGGCGGTTCAGCCAAACAGGGAAGAGATAGACATTTTCAGGCTATACTTCCTTTGAGAGGAAAAATTCTCAATGTAGAGAAGACTCATTTAGCCAGGGTTCTTAATAATGAGGAAATAAAATCTATGATTACAGCCATAGGCGCAGGAATCAAGGAGGAATTCGACCTCTCTGGATTAAGGTATAATAAAATTATTCTTATGAGTGATGCTGACGTAGACGGAGCCCACATCAGAACTCTTCTCCTCACCTTTTTTTACCGCTATATGCAGGAGCTAATCAGGGAAGGTTATGTATATATCGCCCAACCTCCCTTGTATAGAGTAAAAAGTAAGGGTAAGGAATATTTTCTTTACACCGAAGAAGAGTTTGAAAACTTAAGAGAAAAGCTGGAAAATGCAAAAATGGAAGTTCAGCGTTACAAGGGACTGGGCGAGATGAACCCTGAGCAATTATGGAAGGCTAGTATGAATCCAGCCACACGTACTATTTATCATGTTTCTATAGAGGACGCTGTGGAGGCGGATGAATTATTTACCACATTGATGGGAATAGAAGTTGAGCCGCGCAAAAACTTTATCCAGAAGCACGCTCTAGAGGTAACTAATCTTGATATATAAAAACCGTATATCGTATATAGTATATGGTATATCGAAAAGAAAAAGCAAATCTTGCTTTTTCGGAGGAGAGGAAAAGATTTTATCGCTTATAGCTG